>NZ_JALDUM010000001.1:1037748-1163788 GCF_023109515.1 Streptococcus mitis | reverse complement strand
ACCAAGCACAGGCTGCAGATACTTGGGTTAAAAATGGTGCTGACTGGAATCTTTCTCAAGATGGCAGTCTCGCTAAAAACAAATGGGTACAAAATGCTGGCTCATGGTATCATTTTGACAGCACTGGTAAAATGCAGACAGGCTGGCTCAAAGAAGGCAATACTTGGTATTCACTAGCAGATAGTGGTGCTATGCGCACAGGCTGGTACAAGGAAGGCAATACCTGGTACTCACTCGCAAATAGTGGTGCCATGCGCACTGGCTGGTATAAGGAAGGTAACACCTGGTACTCATTAGCTAATAGTGGCGCTATGCGTACTGGCTGGTACAAAGAAGGCAACACATGGTACTATCTTCATTTTAGTGGTTCTATGATGACAGGTTGGGAGTGCATAAATGGTGATTGGTATTATTTTGAACAATCAGGTGCAATGGCCTCTGATAGAGTTGTAAATTCTAGTGATGGAACAGGCTATATTCTCAGCAAGGATGGACATATGTTCACTTTACAAGATAGCCCTTATAAACATGATGATATTGTTCGTTTAGGCGATGGATATGAATATCTGATTAAAGCAAAATATGATGGGAATAAATTTACTGATGTTATAGTGGCTAAAAACACTTGGTATGTCAAACCTGAGTTCAAGAAGTTTTCCGACAAATATGGGGATCATGTTGCAAATATAACCTTAGCTTTAGTGGATAATAAAGAAAAAGGACAAGAAATTGATCCTAAAGCTGTTATTCGTAATTTCCAAAATCTGCCAGGTCGATATTACTTTGGAGCAGATGGTCGTAGAGTATTACCACTTCCAGAGATGACAACTAGATCAGAAATCAAAAAAGTTGGCAATGATCTTTATCTAGAAGACCCAGGTGTACGACTTAGACTTCCGTCTACTTACTTCACAATCAATAACAATAAACTATACTATTTAGAAAATGAACAAGGTAAGCTTAAAACAGGTTACTTTGTACTGATTGATGATGGAGCAACCACTACTCACTATCACATTCTAGCCTATGCGGATCAATCCGGTGAGATTCTTAAGATGAAACGCTTGCCATCAGGAGTTAGAGATTATCTTGACAAAGAAATCGATGGTTTCTATGGTCAAAAAATTAAGATTGAATCTCCACACTCAAACGAATATTACAAAGTGGTTGTGGTTAAATAAGAAAAACGAATCGCCTAATGAGGGATGTATGGGCGATTCGTTTTTTAACTGTAATCAGCCACTACTGAATACCTTTTATAAGATTATATTTGAATTCTAAAGAAAATTAAGAAGAAACCATACTTCCAGCAGGATTGAAAAGCGCATTCATTACTTGAAAAAAGTCGCCCATTTATGTTATAATAGACTGTATTTAAAAAATTTTAAGGAGAAATGACAGAATGTCTGTATCATTTGAAAACAAAGAAACAAACCGTGGTGTCTTGACTTTCACTATCTCTCAAGACCAAATCAAACCAGAATTGGATCGTGTCTTCAACTCAGTGAAGAAATCTCTTAATGTTCCAGGTTTCCGTAAAGGTCACCTTCCACGTCCTATCTTCGACAAAAAATTTGGTGAAGAGTCACTTTACCAAGACGTTATGAACGCTCTTTTGCCAAATGCTTATGAAGCAGCTGTAAAAGAAGCTGGTCTTGAAGTGGTTGCTCAACCAAAAATTGACGTAACTTCAATGGAAAAAGGTCAAGACTGGGTTATCACTGCTGAAGTCGTTACAAAACCTGAAGTAAAATTGGGTGACTATAAAAACCTTGAAGTATCAGTAGATGTTGAAAAAGAAGTAACTGACGCTGACGTTGAAGAGCGTATCGAACGCGAACGCAACAACTTGGCTGAATTGGTTATCAAAGAAGCTGCTGCTGAAAACGGCGACACTGTTGTCATCGACTTCGTTGGTTCTATCGATGGTGTTGAATTTGATGGCGGAAAAGGTGAAAACTTCTCACTTGGACTTGGTTCAGGTCAATTCATCCCTGGTTTCGAAGACCAATTGGTAGGTCACTCAGCTGGTGAAACTGTTGATGTTATCGTAACATTCCCAGAAGACTACCAAGCAGAAGACCTTGCAGGTAAAGAAGCTAAATTCGTGACAACTATCCACGAAGTAAAAGCTAAAGAAGTTCCAGCTCTTGACGATGAGCTTGCAAAAGACATCGATGAAGAAGTTGAAACACTTGCTGAATTGAAAGAAAAATACCGCAAGGAATTGGCTGCTGCTAAAGAAGAAGCATACAAAGATGCCGTTGAAGGTGCAGCAATTGATAAAGCTGTAGAAAATGCTGAAATCGTAGAACTTCCAGAAGAAATGATCCACGAAGAAGTTCACCGTTCAGTTAATGAATTCCTTGGAAACTTGCAACGTCAAGGTATCAACCCTGACATGTACTTCCAAATCACTGGAACTACTCAAGAAGACCTTCACAAACAATACGAGGGAGAAGCTGAGTCACGTACGAAGACTAACCTTGTTATCGAAGCAGTTGCGAAAGCTGAAGGATTTGACGCTTCAGAAGAAGAAATCCAAAAAGAAATCGAGCAATTGGCTACAGACTACAACATGGAAGTTGCACAAGTACAAAGCTTGCTTTCAGCTGATATGTTGAAACACGACATCACAATCAAAAAAGCTGTTGAATTGATCACAAGCACAGCAACAGTTAAATAATCTTATACTCTTCGAAAATCAAATTCAAACCACGTCAGCGTCGCCTTACCGTACTCAAGTACAGCTTACGGCTATCTTCCTAGTTTGCTCTTTGATTTTCATTGAGTATTAATAAACAAAAAACCCACCTGATTAGGTGGGTTTTCTTATGCACTATTTTCCAAAAATCTCTTTGAGGTCTGCTTCGGTAATCCCAATCATGACGGGGATACTGTCCCAGTTTTCTTCTGTCAGGATGTAGGCTTGTTCAGAGGTGCTTGATGTGGCTGTTTCAGAGACAGCTGGTTGCTTTTCTTCAACATTATCTAGTAGGTCACTGAAGCGTTCAATCAGATAGGTTTTTCGGGCAGTTCCGATATGTTGTGTAGCATAGTCAAAGGCCTGTAATTCGCCTAGTAAGATAAGTTTGCTTTTGGCGCGTGTAATGGCTGTGTAGATGAGATTGCGCTCTAGCATACGCCTACTAGCACTAGTGATAGGCAGGATGACAACAGGGAACTCACTTCCCTGGGACTTATGGATACTCATGGCATAGGCCAGGCGAATTTTGTACCATTCGTTACGTGGGTAAGAGACCTCGTTGCCATCAAAATCAATGACAATCTCGTCTTGTTTCGACTCGGTGTATTTGCCAGGAATCAGGTCTGTGATGGCTCCCAAGTCTCCATTAAAGACATTGATTTCAGCATCGTTGACCAAATGAATGACCTTGTCGCCCTTACGATAGTGGCACTGGGGAGCTTCAAAACTGAGTTGGTCCTTTTGTGGTGGATTGAGCAGGTCTTGCATAAGTTGGTTGATGGCATCAATCCCTGCTGTCCCTCGGTACATGGGAGTCAGAACTTGAATATCACGGGCAGGGATACCACTTCTGAGGGCAGCGCCTAAGATCTTTTCAATGGTAGCAGGAATATGGCCACTAGCAATCTCAAAGTAGGAACGGTCTGCTTTTTTCTGGGTGAAATCGGCTGGCAGGATGCCCTGGCGAATCTGACTAGCTAGGGTGACGATGGTTGATTCTTCGCTTTGTCGGTAAATTTTTTCCAAGCGAGTCTGAGGAATCAAGGGAATATGAAGCAGATCAGAAAGAACTTGGCCAGGGCTGACAGACGGTAGCTGGTCGCTGTCGCCCACGATAAGGATTTTACTGTTAGAAGAGATGTTGGAGAAGAGTTGATTGGCCAGCCAAGTATCCACCATGGAAAATTCATCCACGATGATAAAGTCGGCATCCAGATAATCTTCCAGATGACTAGTATCATCGTCACCTGTCATTCCTAAGTGGCGGTGTATGGTCGCGCTAGGCAAACCTGTCAATTCATTCATGCGCCGAGCGGCTCGACCGGTTGGAGCGGCAAGAAGAATCGGCAAGTTGCTTTTTTTCCTGAGGTCAAGTCCTTCTAAAAGAGCATAAACAGCGATAATCCCATTGATAACAGTTGTCTTACCAGTACCAGGTCCACCTGTCAGAATAAAGACCTTGTTCTGGATAGCGTCGCAGATCGCCTGTTTTTGAATGTTATCATACTCAATCTCCAGATCTTCTTCGACAGTAGCGATATGTTTTTGAATGGTTTCTAAATCCTGGCTCTTCTGTTTTCCTTTTTCAAGGATACGAACCAAGTGACTGCGGATGCCTTCCTCAGCGAAAAAGAGGCTGTTGTCAAAAATTTTGGTATCAATCTGCTGAACCTTGTCTTCTTCGATCAGGTAGGAGAGCTCTTGGGCCACTTGGCTGGGATCCAGTTCCACGGGACGAGAAGATTCAAGGAGAGTTAGGGTTTGTTCCAGCAAATCCCGTGCTTCAACATAGGTGTCCCCTGTTTCCATACAGGACTGAAAAAGACTATGAACTAGACCGGCGCGGAAGCGTTCAGGAGCCTGACTTTCGATACCTAGTTCTTCTGCTAATTGGTCAGCAATGGTAAATCCCAAGCCCTTGATATCCTCAACCAGCTGGTAGGGATAATTTTCAACCACATCAAGGGTTTCTTCTTTGTAAAAGTCTTGAATCTGAAAGGCTAATTTATTGGGAATACCGTAGTTGGCTAGTTTGGCCAAAACCATTTCCGTTCCGTAGTTGAGACGGAGAGTGGAGACGAAAGCCTCGCGATTTTTGGCAGAGAGTCCTGCGATGCCTTCTAACTTTTCTGGATGTTGCAAAATTTCGTCAATGGTATTTTCGCCATAGGTATCCACAATTTTCTGAGCAGTCTTGAGACCAATCCCCTTGAAATGGCTACTTGAAAAGTACTTAACCAAGCCCTTGCTAGTTGGTTTTGCGCGTTCATATCGGCTGATTTGCAGTTGCTCCCCATACTTGGAGTGCTGGACAATTTGTCCCCAAAAAGTATAGTCTTCTCCCTCAATCACATCAGCCATGGTGCCCGTGACAATGATTTCAAAATCATCAAAATCCTGTGCGTCTGTATCTTCGATTTCTAGGAGGAGGATGCGATAAAAATTGCTGGGATTTTCAAAAATAATCCGTTCAATGGTTCCTGAAAAATAAACTTCCATAAGATTCCTTTGCATAAATAGGTGAGAGTTAATACTCTTCGAAAATCAAATTCAAACCACGTCAGCTTCGCCTTGCCGTACTCAAGTACAGCCTGCGGCTAGCTTCCTAGTTTGCTCTTTGATTTTCATTGAGTATAACTTTGTTTCTATCTTAATCAAACTGGGTAGTGAATAATTATCGTCTCACGATAGAAGAAGAGGCTGAGATTGCTGATTCTCGGCCTCTTAGGTCTCTTAAAATGTTCCGATACGGGTGATTGGCCAGAAGCGGAATTTAGCTTCCCCTGTGATATCTTTTGCTTTGAAGGTACCTACGTGGCGGCTGTCGCTCGAAACCAAGCGGTCATCTCCGAGGAGAAGGTATTCTCCTTCTGGGACAGTAAAGCTAAAGTTGGTGTTGTAGTTGACATCAACTGTGAAGGCTTGAGCTTTTTCAGCGATACTTCTAAAGAAAGTTCCTTTATTTCCTTCAAATCCCTTGCCTGAATAGGTGCTTTGGAGTTTGTCATCCTTGAAACGTTTGATGTAATCAGCTAGGTAAGGTTCATCTGTCTCTTTGTCATTGATGTAAAGTTTATCATTTTCGTAACGGATGGTATCGCCAGGCATTCCAATCACGCGCTTGACGATGTCTTTATTGCCATCTTCCTCATGGGCCACCACGATATCAAAACGGTCAATAGGGAGGTGCTTAACGACAAAGAGAATTTCGCCATCCGCTAGTGTCGGATCCATGGAATGTCCTTCTACGCGGACGTTACTCCAAAAAAAGATACGGCTTAAAGCTAATAATGACAGAATCAGGAGGAACAATCCCCACTCTTTTAAGAAATTTTTAAATGAATTCATAACTTACCTTTCTAAGCGTTTTTTCGCTTTTTCAGTATTTTTAAAGTGCAGTTTGGCGCAGAAGTTGAGTCCCTGCATACCATAGGCTTGCAAAATCTGGCTAGCCACCTTATCAGAAGCCGTTCCAGCTCCACTTGGAAGTTGATAGCCCAGTTCTCGTCCTAGATTTTCAAGATTTTCTAGAAAGAGATCACGCGCAATGATGGAAGAAACTGCGACAGCCAAGTATTTGCCCTCAGCCTTTTCTTCTAAGCTGATAGGATTGCTGAAACGATTGGCCTCTTGTGCCAAGTACTTGTCATAATTTTTAGCACTGGTAAAGGCATCAATCACAATTTTCTCAGGCTGAATGCCTTTTTGAAGAAGGAGATAGATAGCCTGATTATGGAGGGCAACCTTAACCGAAACAGCGTTGTAGCGGTCTCCGATGACCTCGTTGTACTTGCTTGGTGAGAGAAGGAGTGCCTGGTGCTGGATTTTTTCCTTGAGAATGGGAGCAATCTGACGAATCTTTTGGTCTGTCAGAGTCTTAGAATCCCCCACATCGAGTTTTCGCAAGAAGGCATGCTGGTCAGGTGTGACAAAGGAAGCCACAACTGCAAGTCCACCAAAGTAGGAACCATTTCCTACCTCATCTGTCCCAATCAAAGGGAGATTTTGTCCGCTGGTTTCCTCTACAACTTGATAACCAAAGAAACGAGCATATTTCTCAGCTCCTTCACCCTGAAGCAAGACCTTTCCAGAAGTATAGATAGAAACCGTTGATTGAGGTAGTCGCAAAAAGTAGCGAATATAGGGATTCTTGCTGGGAGCCAGACTGGTTTGATAGTGTTCAAGAAAAGCCTGAATCTCCTTTTCGCTTGGTGTGAGTGTTATACTTGCCATAGTTTCTATTGTACCATAAAAGCAGGCAAATTTGTAAAAACTGACAAAATTAGCGAATTTTGGTATAATATCGTGAGGTGAATTTTATGGCAAATCTAAATCGATTCAAATTTACATTCGGGAAAAAATCATTAACCTTGACAAGCGAGCATGATAACCTTTTTATGGAGGAGATTGCCAAGGTTGCGACAGAAAAATACCAAGCAATTAAAGAACAAATGCCTAGTGCAGATGATGAAACAATCGCTCTTTTGTTGGCGGTCAACTGTTTATCAACTCAGCTCAGCCGTGAGATTGAATTTGATGATAAGGAGCAAGAATTAGAAGAACTCCGTCACAAGCTTGTGACTTGCAAGCAAGAACAGAGCAAGATTGAGGATTCCTTATGATTTCACTCCTTCTTCTATTGGTCTTGGCTTGGGGATTTTATATCGGCTATCGGAGAGGCCTGCTCTTACAGGTTTATTACCTGATTTCAGCTATGGCATCAGCTTTTGTGGCTGGCCAATTTTATAAGGGGCTGGGAGAACAATTCCATTTATTGCTCCCTTATGCAAATCCGCAGGAAGGTCAGGGAACTTTCTTTTTCCCATCGGATCAACTCTTTCAGCTGGATAAGGTCTTTTATGCAGGTATTGGCTACTTGCTTGTATTTGGGATTGTCTATAGCATCGGTCGTTTGCTTGGTCTCCTCTTACACTTGATTCCTAGTAAAAAACTGGGTGGTAAGTTGTTCCAAGTTTCAGCAGGCATCTTGTCCATGTTGGTAACCTTATTTGTCTTGCAAATGGCCTTGACCATACTAGCAACCATTCCCATGGCAGCTATACAAAATCCTCTTGAAAAGAGTATCGTTGCAAAACACATCATCCAAAGCATACCGGTAACAACCAGTTGGCTCAAACAAATCTGGGTGACAAATTTAATCGGATAAAAAGGGCAGGAGTTTTCCTAGCCCTTTGTTTACAGATTGACTAGAATCTATCAGAATGTAAAAAGCTACCACACCTAGACATTCAAAGACAAGGAAATAAAGATGAATAAGAAAATATTAGAAACATTAGAGTTCAATAAGGTCAAGGCTTTGTTTGAACCCCATTTGTTGACCGAGCAGGGCTTGGAGCAATTGAGACAGCTAGCTCCGACTGCTAAAGCGGATAAAATCAAACAGGCTTTTGCTGAGATGAAGGAAATGCAGGCTCTCTTTGTCGAGCAACCGCATTTTACCATTCTCGCAACCAAGGAAATTGCAGGAGTCTGCAAGCGGTTGGAGATGGGGGCGGACCTCAATATCGAGGAGTTCCTACTCTTGAAGCGCGTACTTCTTTCCAGCAGAGAATTGCAAAGTTTTTATGCTAATCTGGAAAATGTCAGCTTGGAAGAATTAGCCCTTTGGTTTGAGAAATTACACGATTTTCCACAATTACAAGGAAATCTTCAGGCCTTTAATGATGCAGGTTTCATTGAAAATTTTGCCAGTGAAGAATTGGCGCGAATCCGTCGAAAAATCCATGATAGCGAGAGTCAGGTACGTGATGTTTTGCAAGACTTGCTCAAGCAAAAAGCGCAGATGTTGACGGAAGGGATCGTAGCCAGTAGAAATGGCCGTCAGGTTTTACCAGTCAAAAACACTTATCGTAACAAGATTGCAGGTGTCGTTCATGATATTTCTGCCAGCGGAAACACCGTCTATATCGAACCCCGTGAGGTGGTCAAACTGAGCGAAGAAATCGCTAGTCTGCGAGCAGATGAGCGTTATGAAATGCTTCGCATTCTCCAAGAAATTTCTGAGCGTGTCCGCCCACATGCTGCTGAGATTGCCAATGATGCTTGGATTATCGGTCATCTAGACTTGATTCGTGCCAAGGTCCGCTTTATCCAAGAGAGGCAAGCAGTTGTTCCTCAGCTATCAGAAAATCAGGAGATTCAACTGCTCCATGTCTGCCATCCTTTGGTCAAAAATGCGGTTGCGAATGATGTCCATTTTGGTCAAGATTTAACAGCCATTGTCATCACAGGTCCAAATACAGGTGGGAAGACCATCATGCTCAAAACTCTGGGCTTGACGCAGGTTATGGCTCAGTCTGGTTTGCCGATTTTAGCAGACAAGGGAAGTCGTGTGGGTATTTTTGAAGAAATCTTTGCCGATATTGGCGATGAGCAGTCTATTGAGCAGAGTTTGTCTACCTTCTCTAGCCACATGACCAATATCGTGGATATTCTTGGCAAGGTCAACCAACATTCCCTCTTACTCTTAGACGAGTTGGGTGCTGGTACAGACCCTCAAGAAGGAGCTGCTCTTGCCATGGCTATTCTGGAGGACCTTCGCCTGCGTCAAGTCAAGACCATGGCGACCACCCACTATCCCGAACTCAAGGCCTATGGTATTGAGACAGCCTTTGTGCAAAATGCCAGCATGGAGTTTGATACTGCCACTCTTCGCCCGACCTATCGCTTTATGCAGGGCGTGCCTGGTCGAAGCAATGCCTTTGAAATTGCCAAACGTCTAGGCCTATCTGAAGTCATCGTAGGGGATGCCAGCCAGCAGGTCGATCAGGACAATGATGTCAACCGGATTATTGAGCAACTGGAAGAGCAGACGCTTGAAAGTCGTAAACGCTTGGATAATATCCGTGAGGTGGAGCAAGAGAATCTCAAGATGAATCGTGCTCTCAAAAAACTTTACAACGAGCTCAATCGTGAAAAGGAAACAGAGCTTAACAAGGCGCGTGAACAGGCAGCTGAGATTGTGGACATGGCCCTAAGTGAAAGTGATCAGATTCTCAAAAATCTCCATAGCAAATCCCAACTCAAGCCCCATGAAATCATTGAAGCCAAAGCCAAGCTGAAAAAATTAGCTCCTGAAAAAGTGGACTTGTCTAAAAACAAGGTCCTTCAAAAGGCCAAGAAAAAACGAGCTCCAAAGGTGGGAGATGATATCGTGGTTCTCAGTTATGGACAGCGTGGTACCTTGACCAGCCAACTTAAGGATGGCCGTTGGGAAGCCCAAGTCGGTTTAATCAAGATGACCTTGGAAGAAAAAGAATTTGATCTTGTTCAAGCCCAGCAAGAAAAGCAAGTCAAGAAGAAACAAGTCAATGTTGTGAAACGAACTTCTGGTCGTGGCCCACAAGCAAGACTGGACCTTCGAGGCAAACGTTATGAAGAGGCCATGAATGAGCTAGATGCCTTTATCGACCAAGCTCTGCTCAACAATATGGCCCAAGTCGATATCATCCATGGTATCGGTACAGGTGTCATCCGTGAAGGAGTCACCAAATACCTACAAAGAAACAAACATGTCAAGAGTTTCGGCTATGCCCCGCAAAATGCTGGGGGCAGTGGTGCAACTATTGTGACCTTTAAAGGATAAGAAATATTTCGGACTTTATACAGTAAAAATTGTTGAATTAAGTTTTACTAATAAACACATTGACAAAAGCCAACATTTTTTGTAAAATAAGAATCAATTAAATACCAACACCGAATGAAGTTTAATAGAAGTGGGGAATCGTTTGATTTTCCATGACTGTAAATGGACGGAACTCTGGAGAGACCGTAAAGGCACCGAAGGGGCAAGGCAGGCAACTGCTCAAACTCTCAGGTAAAAGGACAGAGCTAGGATAGACCGCTTTTTAGCATTTATCTAAGCATTCCAGAGTACATGTATCTTGCATGTGCTCTTTCTTTTGGGGTTGAAAAGATAGGAGAAGGAAATGTTAGAATTGCTTAAATCAATCGATGCTTTTGTTTGGGGCCCACCCCTCTTAATTTTATTGGTCGGAACAGGGATTTACCTAACTGCCCGTCTAGGACTCTTGCAGGTTTTGCGTTTGCCCAAGGCCTTCCAGCTTATTTTTACCAAGGATAAGGGGCATGGAGATGTATCCAGTTTTGCGGCCTTGTGTACAGCACTCGCAGCGACAGTTGGTACGGGAAATATTATCGGGGTGGCGACGGCTATCAAGGTTGGTGGACCAGGAGCTCTCTTTTGGATGTGGATGGCTGCTTTCTTTGGGATGGCTACCAAGTATGCGGAAGGATTACTAGCTATCAAATACCGCACTAAGGACGACCATGGTGCAGTAGCGGGAGGTCCCATGCACTATATTCTTCTAGGGATGGGAGAAAAGTGGCGACCACTTGCTATCTTTTTTGCCCTGGCAGGTGTGCTAGTAGCTTTATTGGGGATCGGAACCTTCACCCAGGTCAACTCGATTACAGAATCTATCCAAAATACAACGGCTATTTCACCAGCCATCACAGCTCTTGTGTTGTCTGTATTTGTAGCGATTGCTGTCTTTGGTGGACTCAAGTCCATCTCTAAGGTGTCAACTACTGTTGTTCCTTTTATGGCTATCATCTATATTTTAGGAACTCTTACAGTTATTTTCTTTAATATTGGGAAAATCCCTGCCACAATCGCTTTAATCTTGACATCAGCATTTAGTCCTGTTGCTGCGGTAGGTGGATTTGCCGGTGCTAGCATTCGAATGGCTATTCAAAATGGTGTAGCGCGTGGTGTGTTCTCGAACGAATCTGGTCTGGGTTCGGCTCCCATTGCAGCTGCTGCGGCCAAGACAAATGAACCGGTAGAGCAAGGCTTGATTTCCATGACAGGAACCTTTATTGACACCCTCATTATCTGTACTCTGACTGGTTTGACCATCTTGGTGACTGGTGTTTGGAGTGGTGATTTGAATGGAGTTGCTTTGACTCAGTCAGCCTTCTCAACAGTCTTTTCACACTTTGGACCTGCCCTCTTAACAATCTTCCTTGTACTCTTTGCCTTCACGACAATTCTAGGTTGGAACTATTACGGGGAACGTTGTTTTGAGTTTCTCTTTGGGGTTCGCTTTATCTGGCTCTACCGTGTGGTCTTTGTACTCATGGTCTTGTTGGGAGGATTTATCGAGTTGGATATGGTTTGGATTATCGCAGATATCGTTAACGCCTTGATGGCTCTACCAAACTTGATTGCCCTCTTAGTCTTGTCGCCGGTCGTTATTGCTGAAACTAAAAAGTATTTTGACAAATAATGAAATCACACAGCTCGTGTGATTTTTTTGCTTTCATAAAAAATTTCTATCAGTGTAATTTAAAATATATATTATACATGGTATAGAATCTGTGATAGACTAGGTTTCAACAAAATGAAAAGAGGTTTTATGATGACAACATTTACTATTCATACAGTCGAATCAGCTCCAGCAGAAGTGAAAGAAGTTCTTGAAACAGTAGAAAAAGATAACAATGGCTATATTCCTAACCTAATTGGTCTCTTGGCTAATGCACCGACTGCTTTAGAAGCCTACAGAACTGTCGGAGCTATCAACCGTCGCAACAGCTTGACGCCTGTTGAGCGTGAAGTGGTGCAGATCACGGCAGCTGTGACCAATGGTTGTGCCTTCTGTGTCGCAGGTCACACAGCCTTTTCAATCAAACAAATCCAGATGAATGATGATCTTCTGCAAGCCCTTCGCAATCGTACTCCAATTGAAACAGATCCTAAATTGGATACCCTAGCTAAGTTTACCTTGGCAGTTATCAATACCAAGGGTCGTGTAGGAGATGAAGCCTTGGCTGAGTTTTTAGAAGCTGGTTACACGCAACAAAATGCCTTGGATGTGGTTCTTGGTGTCAGCCTAGCAAGCCTCTGTAACTATGCCAACAACCTAGCCAATACACCAATTAACCCAGAATTGCAACCTTATGCTTAATTAATATCTGAGAAAAATGAAGTCTGAAATAATCGGACTTCGTTTTTTTAATCCCTCAATTAAGCGCTTTTATGCTATACTGAAACTAACATGATTATTGGAGGTTAGGATGAAAAAACTCCCCTTGGTATTTTCTGGTTGTTTGCTAGGTTTGGCAGGAGCTGGAAATCTTATTTTAGATACGTTGCCGGTTCTGTCACATCTTTTTAGTCTGACAGGTTTGATTTTGTGGATATTCTTTCTGCTTCTTCATCTCTTTAATTGGAAGGAAACTAAGCAGGAATTGACCAAGCCCCCACTTTTGTCAGGAATGGCCACCTTTCTTATGGCTGGGATGATTTTATCGACTTATGTCTTTCGAGTCTTCCCTCATTTTCCTTTGGTTGCTCAAGGGCTCTGGTGCTTTTCATTTCTCTTGGATGTGGCTCTGATTGCTGGCTTCACTATCAAATTTGCCTATCCGGGTCGGAGGGTTCATGCGACTCCTAGCTGGACGGTTCTCTATGTGGGGATAGCAGTAGCAGCCTTGACCTATCCTCTTGTAGGTATCATCGAAATTGCCTATGCGACCTTGAGTTTTGGATTTCTCTTGACATTCTATCTCTACCCGCTTATTTATAGCGATTTAAAGAAACATCCACTCCCACAAGCCATGCTTGGACAAGAAGGGATCTACTGTGCTCCTTTCTCCCTACTCTTGGCTTCCCTAGTTCGAGTTGGAGGAGCCAGTCTACCGACTTGGCTCTTGATTGTCATGATCTTAGCTTCCCAATCCTTCTTTTTCTTTGTTTTGACTCGCCTGCCCAATATTTTAAAACAAGGTTTTCAACCAGCCTTCTCAGCCCTCACCTTCCCAACCATTATCACAGCTACCTCGCTCAAGATGGCTCAGGGAATCTTGAAATTTCCATTTTTGGATTATTTGGTAGTGGCTGAAACTGTTATTTGCCTAATCATTTTGCTCTTTGTATTAGGTGCTTATTTGATTTGGTTACGAAAAAAGGTCTAGCTAGAAATAGCTAAACCTTATTTTTATGGTTTGATAACTTCAGCTCCACCCATGTATGGACGAAGTGCTTCTGGGATGGTCACAGAACCATCTGCATTTTGGTAGTTTTCAAGAATAGCAGCCACTGTACGTCCAACTGCAAGTCCAGAACCGTTCAAGGTATGGAGCAATTTCACCTTGCCATCTGCTTCATCACGGTAACGGATTTGGGCACGACGGGCTTGGAAATCTTCTGTGTTTGAACAGCTTGAGATTTCACGGTAGGTATTTTGTGCTGGAATCCAAACTTCCAAGTCGTAAGTCTTCGCAGCTGAGAAGCCCATATCTCCAGTAGAGAGAGCAACGACACGGTATGGAAGGTTAAGTTTTTGCAGGATATTTTCAGCATTGGCTGTCATTTTTTCCAATTCTTCGTAAGATTCTTCTGGCTTGGCAAATTTAACCATTTCAACTTTGTGGAATTGGTGCAAACGAATCAAGCCACGAGTATCACGACCAGCTGAACCAGCCTCAGAACGGAATGAAGGACTCATAGCAGTGAAGTAGATTGGCAGGTCTTTGCCATCCAGGATTTCATCACGGTAGTAGTTTGTTAGAGGAACCTCAGCTGTAGGAATGAGGACGTAATTGCTGTCGCTGAGTTCAAAAGTGTCTTCCTTGAATTTTGGATATTGACCAGTCCCAAACATAGAATCATGGTTAACCATGTAAGGTGTGATGACTTCTGTATAGCCTTCTTTTCCATGTTCATCCAACATAAAGTTATAGATAGCACGCTCCAAACGAGCACCGAGACCTTTATAGAAGAGGAAGCGAGCGCCTGTTACCTTACCACCGCGTTCCCAGTCAAGGATACCAAGGTCTTCACCAAGATCCCAGTGAGCTTTTGGCTCGAAGTCAAACTCGCGTGGAGTACCCCAACGACGAACTTCCACATTGTCGTCTTCGTCCGCCCCAACAGGAACGCTATCAGCTGGAATATTTGGAAGAGTAGTGGTAAATTCTGTCAATTTAGCATCGATTTCTGCCAATTCAGCATCCAAGGCTTTGACCTCAGCAGATAGAGTTTGCATGGCAGCAATCTTGTCATCTGCATTTTCCTTATTGCGCTTAGCTTGAGCAATCTCAGCAGAAACTGTGTTACGTTCTGCCTTGAGAGTTTCAACCTTGACCAAGATGTCGCGACGTTTAGCGTCGATTTCTTTCATCTCATTTAAGATAGTAGCATCTACACCACGTGTAGCCAATTTTTCTGCGACAGCATAAAAGTCTGTACGAATACGTTTGATATCTAACATAAGAACTCCTTTATGAAAAAAGCACACCTGACAAAGCGTTGGAGTGGCAGGGCCACGGTTCCATCCAACTTCACAGGTGTGCACTTGATTGTGTATGCAATTGTTACTAACGGTAGAATTTCACCTATCCCTCCTATCTGCTCGCAGCCCCCGCAGACTTTCTGAAAGAAGAAGATAACCTACTTATCCGTTGCTATGATTATACTAAAGTTTCTACTTTTTTGCAAATAGATTTTTAAATTTTTGGCTAATTGTCTGAATCAGGGTCGGAAGTTTTACGACCTTGTCATTGCCCAGTTTTTCGCGAGCAATTTTAAGAATGGCACCTGAGTCTTTTGAAGCAAAGAGGAATTTTCCTCTGTCTGTAAAGACTTCGAAGTGGCGACTGATTTTTCGCCCAGTGACATTGGCCCCAATCTGGTTGATATGGCTCCAAGGAATCTGGATAAATTGTTCGACATTGACATCTGGGTAAAATTCCAGAGCCTGATCTCCGACAAGAAATTTCCCAACTTTCCCAGCTATAGAGAGGTAGGAGGTACCTGTTGTATTGAGAAGCACTGTTTTGTTAAGAGATTGGGCCATGGTTAGTCTTCCTTACTTTCACCGAAAAAGGCATTGTAGAGGGCTTTGATTGCTGCTTTCTCTTGGTCTTTATTGACAACGAACATAATAGAAACTTCACTAGAACCTTGCGACATCATCTGGATGTTGATCTTGTTTTCAGATAGAGCGCGTGTCGCAGTAGCAGTTACTCCGATATGGCTCTTCATCTTTTCACCAACAATCATAATGATAGAAAGGTCGTGTTCGATTTCTGCATGGTCTACTTCAGCCTTTTGAACCAACTGACGAAGGATTTCTTCTTCCTTGATAGGAGTTAGTTCGCGAGAACGGAGGATGATTGAAAGATCGTCGATACCTGTTGGCATATGTTCCCAACCGATGTTAAGATCTTCAAGGATTTGCAGAACCTTGCGTCCAAATCCCACCTCACGGTTCATGAGGTATTTAGACATGTTGATGCTGACAAAGCCAGAATCACCAGCAATTCCCACAACTGGGAATTCATCACTACTGTGTTTTAAAACAATACGAGTACCTGGATGGTCAGGATTGTTGGTATTCTTGATAACTAGAGGAATTTTTCCACGGTAGGCAGGTAGAAGAGCTTCATCATGAAGGACTGAGAATCCTGCATAGGCCAACTCACGCATTTCACGGTAGGTCAACTCAGGAATCGAGTGTGGTTGGTGGATAATACCAGGGTGGGCTGCAAAGATACCATCAACGTCTGTAAAGTTTTCATAGAGGTCGGCCTTAACACCTGCAGCAATGATAGAACCTGTAATATCAGAGCCTCCACGTGAGAAGGTACAGATTTGATTTTCCTTGGTAACCCCAAAGAAACCAGGAATGACAAGGACTTCATTTGCGTTTGTTAATTCTTCAATCTTGTCATAACTTGATGGAATGATGCGAGCATGGCCAGGTTCACTTGTGACCACAATACCAGCTTCTCGAGGGTGCACATAGCGTGCATCAATCCCATTTTGGTTAAAATAGGCAGCAATCAATTTAGCATTGTTATTTTCACCGGCTGCTAGAAAAGTGTCGTAGAGAAATTCATTTTCATCAATAGGAAGAGTGGCTAAGGCGCGAATGCTTTTGGAAATTTTTTCTAGCACAGCTGGTTTAAGACCTAGTTCACTAACCATCGCAGCATAGCGGTCGATAATCCAGTTTTGGCTCTTGCTAATATCGTTACCAGCAACATAGTCGCGGTAGTATTTAATCAAGGCATCCGTAACCTTAGTATCTTCAGCATTGCGTTTACCAGGCGCAGAAACGACTACAAAACGACGCTCTGAATCGCTTTTTACGATGTTTAAAACTTTTTCTAATTGACTAGCAGAGGCAAGAGAGCTACCTCCAAATTTAACAACCTTCATAAGAACTCCTAAAGTAAGTATTTTATACGATTATAGCAGAAAGAAAGTCTTTTTTCAATGAAGAAAATAAGATGCGTTCTAGTATAAAGCGAGCCTTTCTAATCGGCTGAGACACTTTCAGTTGATTTTTTCTTGCTTTCTGATTTTAAAAAAGATATACTTTGAAAATAAAATAATTTAACCAGCTTATAAAATAAAAAGGAGTTCAAATGGAACACATTATTTATCAGCTTGAAGAGGATTTGGCAATCCTTACCTTGAATCGTCCTGAGGTCGCGAATGGTTTTCATATTCCTATGTGTGAGGAGATTTTAGAAGCTCTGACTTTGGCAGAAGAGGATCCGGCTGTGCATTTTGTCTTAATCAACGCGAATGGCAAAGTCTTTTCAGTTGGGGGAGATTTAGTAGAGATGAAGCGGGCGGTGGATGAGGATGATATTCCATCATTGACAAAAATCGCAGAATTGGTCAATACTATTTCTTATAAAATCAAGCAAATTGCTAAACCTGTCTTGATGGAGGTTGATGGGGCTGTTGCAGGTGCCGCAGCAAATATGGCTGTTGCTGCAGATTTCTGTCTGGCAACGGATAAGGCTAAATTTATCCAAGCCTTTGTTGGAGTTGGCTTGGCTCCGGATGCAGGAGGAATTCATCTCTTGAGTCGAAGTATTGGTGTGACGCGTGCTGCTCAATTAGCCATGACAGGTGAGGCTTTGTCCGCAGAAAAAGCTCTGGAGTGGGGTCTTGTTTATCGGGTCTCTGAAGCTGATAAACTTGAAAAGACGAGAGAACAGCTTCTTAAAAAATTGAGACGCGGGTCAGCTAATTCCTATGCTGCCATCAAGAAGTTGGTTTGGGAGAGTCAATTTAAAGACTGGCAAGATTATGCTGCTTTAGAACTGAACCTACAGGAATCACTAGCGAAAACAGAGGATTTCAAAGAAGGAGTTCGGGCTCATTCGGAAAGAAGACGACCTAAATTTACAGGAAAATAAAAAAATACTTGCACCATTCTTTGAACTTTGATATAATTCTTTTGTCAAATGTTTTGATTCTAAAAGTTTTTTTGAAAAGGAGGGAAGGAAAGATTGGACTACCAACGAATTAATGAATACTTAACGTCTATATTTAACAATGTCCTCGTTATTGAGGAAGTTAGCTTGAGGGGTAGTCGTTTCAAGGATATCTCCATCAAAGAAATGCATACGATTGATGTGATTGGAAAAGTTCCAGATGTGACACCAAGTCAAGTGTCAAAAGAGTTGATGGTGACTCTTGGGACAGTTACAACTAGTTTGAATAATCTCGAACGCAAGGGTTACATTGAACGCATTCGTTCAGAACATGATCGACGTGTGGTACATCTGCATTTGACAAAGAAAGGTCGCTTGGTTCATAGGCTACATAAACGCTTCCACAAGGCCATGGTTGAAAAAATCATTGATGGTATGAGTAAGCAAGAAATTGAGGTTATGAGCAAAGGTTTGACTAATCTTTATCAATTTTTGGAGGATTTGAGATAATGGCTTTTGCAAAAATAAGCCAGGTTGCTCATTATGTGCCAGAGCAAGTGGTTACAAATCATGATTTGGCTCAGATTATGGATACCAATGATGAGTGGATTTCAAGTCGGACGGGAATACGACAAAGGCATATTTCAAGAACAGAATCTACTAGTGATTTGGCTACAGAGGTTGCTAAGAAACTGATGGCAAAAGCTGGAATCACAGGAGAGGAGTTGGATTTTATCATCCTAGCTACCATTACTCCAGATTCGATGATGCCCTCTACAGCTGCTCGTGTTCAAGCTAATATTGGTGCTAATAAGGCCTTTGCTTTTGACCTAACAGCAGCTTGCAGTGGATTTGTATTTGCTCTTTCAACTGCTGAAAAGTTTATCGCTTCTGGTCGCTTTCAAAAAGGCTTGGTGATTGGTAGTGAAACCCTCTCTAAAGCAGTCGATTGGTCAGACCGATCAACAGCTGTTTTGTTTGGAGATGGTGCTGGTGGAGTCTTGCTAGAAGCTAGCGAGAAAGAGCATTTCTTAGCTGAGAGTCTTAATAGCGATGGGAGTCGTAGCGAGTGTCTAACTTATGGACATTCAGCCTTGCATTCTCCGTTTTCAGATCAAGAAAATGCAGATTCATTTTTGAAGATGGATGGGCGCGCGGTCTTTGATTTTGCTATTCGGGATGTAGCCAAGTCTATCAAGCAGACTATTGATGAATCTCCTATAGAGGCGACAAACTTGGATTATCTGCTACTTCATCAGGCTAATGACCGTATTTTGGATAAAATGGCTAGAAAAATCGGTGTTAACCGAGATAAACTTCCAGCCAATATGATGGAATATGGGAACACCAGTGCAGCCAGTATCCCGATTTTACTTTCAGAGTGTGTAGAACAAGGCCTCATCCGTTTAGATGGTAGCCAGACTGTTCTACTATCAGGCTTCGGTGGAGGCTTGACATGGGGCACGCTCATTCTTACAATTTAGGTAATCATGTGGTGAACACATTGTTATAAAAAACTATTTATTTTAAAGGAGTCCTATCATGGCAGTATTTGAAAAAGTACAAGAAATTATCGTTGAAGAACTTGGAAAAGACGCATCAGAAGTAACACTTGAATCAACTTTTGATGATTTGGACGCAGATTCATTGGACTTGTTCCAAGTAATCTCAGAAATTGAAGATGCTTTTGATATCCAAATCGAAGCAGAAGATGACTTGAAAACAGTTGGTGACTTGGTTGCCTACGTTGAAGAGCAAACAAAATAAACAGAATATAAATAGAAGGAGTAGGGAAACCCGCTCCCTCTTGTTTAGGCAATAGTTTGATCGTCAAATTATGACGGTATCGAACTATTACGTAAGCAAGAAACGATGGAGGCACTATGAAAACACGTATTACAGAATTATTGAACATTGATTATCCTATTTTCCAAGGAGGAATGGCCTGGGTTGCTGATGGTGATTTGGCAGGAGCTGTTTCCAAGGCTGGAGGACTAGGGATTATCGGTGGGGGGAATGCCCCTAAAGAAGTTGTCAAGGCAAATATTGATAAAATCAAATCATTGACTGATAAACCCTTTGGTGTCAACATCATGCTCTTGTCTCCCTTCGTGGAAGATATTGTAGATCTCGTTATCGAGGAAGGGGTTAAGGTAGTTACAACAGGCGCAGGAAATCCAAGCAAATACATGGAACGTTTCCATGAAGCTGGTATTACGGTTATTCCTGTTGTACCAAGTGTTGCCCTAGCTAAACGCATGGAAAAAATCGGTGCGGATGCTGTTATTGCAGAAGGAATGGAGGCCGGGGGGCATATCGGTAAATTAACAACCATGACCTTGGTTCGCCAGGTTGCTGCTGCTGTATCTATTCCAGTTATTGCTGCAGGAGGGATTGCGGATGGTGAAGGTGTTGCAGCTGGCTTTATGCTAGGTGCAGAGGCTGTTCAGGTTGGAACTCGTTTTGTCGTTGCAAAAGAGTCTAATGCCCATCCAAATTATAAGGCGAAAATTTTAAAAGCTAGAGATATTGATACTACGATTTCAGCTCAACACTTTGGACATGCTGTTCGTGCGATTAAAAATCAGTTGACTCGTGATTTTGAACAAGCTGAAAAAGATGCTTTTAAACAAGAAAATCCAGATTTGGAAATTTTTGAACAAATGGGAGCAGGTGCTCTAGCCAAAGCGGTTGTTCACGGAGATGTGGATGGTGGATCTGTTATGGCAGGTCAAATTGCAGGCCTTGTTTCCAAAGAAGAAACCGTTGAAGAAATCCTAAAAGATTTGTATTACGGAGCAGCTAAGAAAATTCAAGAAGAAGCCTCTCGTTGGGCAGGAGTTGTAAGAAATGACTAAAACAGCCTTTTTATTTGCTGGTCAAGGTGCCCAGTATCTAGGTATGGGACGGGAACTCTATAATCAGTATCCGATTGTCAAAGAAACGATTGATCAAGCGAGTCAGGTACTCGGTTATGATTTGCGTTATCTTATTGATACAGAAGAAGAAAAACTCAATCAGACCCGCTATACGCAACCAGCTATTTTAGCAACTTCAGTTGCTATCTATCGTTTATTGCAAGAAAAGGGCTATCAACCTGATATAGTTGCTGGTTTGTCTCTTGGAGAATATTCTGCCTTGGTGGCCAGCGGTGCCTTGGATTTTGGAGAAGCGGTTGCTTTGGTTGCTAAGCGTGGCGCCTATATGGAAGAAGCGGCCCCTGCTGGTTCTGGCAAGATGGTAGCAGTTCTCAATACGCCAGTAGAGGTTATTGAAGAAGTCTGTCGAAAAGCTTCTGAACTTGGAGTAGTTACCCCAGCCAACTATAATACACCTGCACAAATCGTGATTGGTGGAGAAGTGGTAGCAGTTGATCGAGCTGTCGAACTCTTGCAGGAAGCAGGAGCTAAACGCTTGATTCCTCTTAAGGTTTCAGGACCTTTTCATACCGCTCTCCTTGAGCCTGCTAGCCAGAAACTAGCTGAAACTCTAGCTCAGGTAAGTTTTTCAGATTTTACTTGTCCCCTAGTCGGCAATACAGAAGCTGCTGTCATGAAAAAAGATGACATCGCTCAACTCTTGACGCGTCAGGTCAAGGAAGCAGTTCGTTTCTATGAAAGCATTGCGGTTATGCAAGAAGCAGGCGTAACCAACTTTATCGAGATTGGACCGGGGAAAGTCTTGTCAGGCTTTGTCAAAAAGATTGATAAGACAGCTAAACTAGCCAATGTTGAAGATCAGGCTAGCTTGGAAGCCTTGCTAGAAAACAAGTAATCCCTTCTCCCATAAATACAAGAGGAAACAGGAGAAAAGAATGCAACTAAAAAATAAAAATATCTTTATTACAGGTTCGAGTCGTGGGATTGGTCTTGCCATCGCCCACAAGTTTGCTCAAGCAGGAGCCAATATTGTCTTAAACAGTCGTGGTGCAATTTCAGAAGAATTGCTCGCTGAGTTTTCAAACTATGGTGTCAAGGTGGTTCCTATATCAGGAGACGTGTCCGATTTTGCAGACGCTAAGCGTATGGTTGATCAAGCTATTGCTGAGCTAGGTTCAGTAGATGTTTTGGTCAACAATGCAGGAATTACCCAAGATACCCTGATGCTCAAGATGACAGAAGCAGATTTTGAAAAAGTGCTCAAGGTTAACTTGACTGGTGCCTTTAACATGACACAATCAGTCTTGAAACCGATGATAAAAGCTAGAGAAGGTGCTATCATTAATATGTCTAGTGTTGTTGGTTTGATGGGGAATATCGGTCAAGCTAACTATGCAGCTTCTAAGGCTGGTTTGATTGGTTTTACCAAGTCTGTGGCGCGTGAAGTGGCCAATCGCAATATCAGGGTTAATGCTATTGCACCTGGAATGATTGAGTCCGATATGACAGCTGTTCTATCAGACAAGGTAAAAGATGCTATGCTGGCACAAATTCCTATGAAAGAATTTGGGCAGGCAGAGCAGGTTGCAGATTTAACAGTATTTTTAGCAGGCCAAGATTATCTAACTGGTCAAGTGGTTGCCATTGATGGTGGCTTAAGTATGTAGCAGAAGCTAGAGGTAAAAAAGATGAAACTAAATCGCGTAGTAGTAACAGGTTATGGAGTAACATCTCCAATCGGAAATACACCAGAAGAATTTTGGAATAGTTTGACAACTGGAAAAATCGGAATTGGTCAAATTACGAAATTTGATCATAGTGACTTTGATGTTCATAATGCAGCAGAAATCCAAGATTTTCCTTTTGATAAATACTTTGTAAAGAAAGATACCAATCGTTTTGATAACTATTCTTTATATGCCTTGTATGCGGCTCAAGAAGCTGTCAATCATGCCAATTTAGATGTAGAGGCTCTTGATAAAGATCGTTTTGGTGTTATTGTGGCCTCTGGTATTGGTGGAATCAAGGAAATTGAAGATCAAGTGCTTCGCCTAAATGACAAAGGACCAAAACGTTTGAAACCATTGACCCTTCCAAAAGCCTTGCCAAATATGGCTTCAGGAAATGTTGCTATGCGTTTTGGAGCAAACGGTGTTTGTAAATCGATCAATACTGCCTGCGCTTCATCAAATGACGCGATTGGTGATGCCTTCCGTTCAATTAAGTTTGGCTTCCAAGATGTCATGTTGGTAGGTGGGTCAGAAGCTTCTATTACACCTTTTGCTATTGCTGGTTTCCAAGCCCTGACAGCTCTCTCTACTACAGAGGATCCAACTCGTGCTTCCATTCCATTTGATAAGGACCGTAATGGTTTTGTCATGGGTGAAGGTTCAGGGATGTTGGTTCTTGAAAGTCTGGAACACGCTGAAAAACGTGGGGCTACTATCCTTGCTGAAGTGGTTGGTTACGGAAACACTTGTGATGCCTATCATATGACTTCCCCACATCCAGAAGGTCAGGGAGCTATCAAGGCTATCAAACTAGCCTTGGAAGAAGCTGAGATTTCTCCAGAGCAAGTAGCCTATGTCAATGCTCACGGAACGTCAACTCCTGCTAATGAAAAAGGAGAAAGTGGTGCGATCGTAGCTGTTCTTGGTAAGGAAGTACCTGTATCATCAACTAAGTCTTTCACCGGACATTTGCTGGGGGCTGCAGGTGCAGTAGAAGCTATCGTAACAATCGAGGCTATGCGTCATAACTTTGTACCAATGACAGCTGGAACAAGTGAAGTATCAGATTATATCGAAGCCAATGTCGTTTATGGACAAGGCTTGGAGCAAGAAATTCCATATGCTATTTCAAATACCTTTGGTTTTGGTGGCCACAATGCAGTTCTTGCTTTCAAACGTTGGGAGAATAAATAAGTATGAATTTAAACGATATTAAAGACTTGATGTCTCAATTTGACCAGTCAAGTTTGAGAGAATTTTCTTATAAAAATGGGACGGATGAGTTGCAGTTTAGCAAGAATGAAGCTAGACTTGTACCTGAAGTTGCAGCTCAAGTCGCTCCAGCGCCCGTTCTAGCAACACCAAGTCCAGTAGCGCTTTCATCTGCTCCAGCAGAAACTGTAGTGGAAGAAACTTCGGCGCCAGTAGAAGCAAGTGTGGCTGCTGAGGGAGATGTTGTAGAGAGCCCACTTGTTGGGGTGGCTTACTTGGCTGCTGGTCCAGATAAACCTGCCTTTGTAACAGTTGGTGATAGTGTTAAAAAAGGCCAAACATTGGTAATTATTGAAGCCATGAAAGTCATGAATGAAATCCCAGCTCCTAAGGATGGTGTGGTAACAGAAATTCTCGTTTCTAATGAAGAAATGGTTGAGTTTGGTAAAGGATTGGTACGTATCAAATGATCGATATTCAAGGAATCAAAGAAGCCCTTCCCCACCGTTATCCTATGCTCCTAGTGGACCGTGTGTTGGAAGTGAGCGAGGATACTATTGTTGCTATCAAAAATGTAACCATCAATGAGCCCTTCTTCAACGGTCATTTTCCTCAATACCCTGTCATGCCAGGTGTTCTGATTATGGAAGCCTTGGCGCAAACAGCTGGTGTCTTGGAGTTATCAAAACCTGAAAATAAGGGGAAACTGGTCTTTTACGCTGGTATGGACAAGGTTAAGTTCAAGAAGCAAGTTGTGCCTGGAGACCAATTGCTTATGACAGCGACTTTTGTCAAACGTCGTGGCACGATTGCTGTGGTTGAAGCAAAGGCTGAAGTGGATGGCAAGCTTGCAGCTAGTGGTACTCTTACCTTTGCAATAGGGAACTAAGGAGGTTCTCCATGTTTCGAAAAATTTTAATTGCCAATCGTGGTGAAATTGCGGTTCGTATTATCCGTGCGGCGCGTGAATTGGGCATTGCAACGGTGGCGGTTTATTCAACTGCTGATAAGGAAGCTCTTCATACGCTTTTGGCAGATGAAGCAGTTTGTATTGGCCCTGGTAAGCCAACAGAGTCTTATCTCAATATTAATGCGGTTCTATCAGCTGCAGTCTTGACTGAGGCGGAAGCCATTCACCCAGGTTTTGGATTTCTCAGTGAAAATTCCAAATTTGCAACCATGTGTGAAGAGGTAGGTATTAAGTTTATCGGCCCATCTGGTCATGTCATGGATATGATGGGAGACAAAATCAATGCGCGTGCTCAGATGATCAAAGCTGGTGTTCCAGTCATTCCAGGTTCAGATGGAGAAGTGCATAACTCTGAGGAAGCTTTGATTGTTGCTGAAAAAATTGGCTATCCTGTTATGCTCAAGGCTTCAGCAGGTGGAGGTGGTAAAGGGATTCGTAAGGTTGAAAAGCCAGAAGATCTCGTTTCCGCCTTTGATACTGCTTCAAGTGAAGCCAAGGCCAATTATGGCAATGGTGCTATGTACATAGAGCGGGTTATTTATCCAGCTCGCCATATTGAGGTTCAAATCCTAGGAGATGAACACGGAAATGTGATTCACTTGGGTGAACGAGATTGTTCTCTTCAACGGAATAATCAAAAGGTTTTGGAAGAAAGCCCTTCAATTGCAATCGGAAAAACGTTGCGTCATAAAATCGGTGCGGCTGCTGTTCGAGCTGCAGAGTCTGTTGGCTATGAGAATGCAGGGACCATTGAGTTTCTGCTTGATGAAGCAAGTGGCAATTTCTATTTCATGGAAATGAATACACGTGTTCAGGTAGAGCATCCAGTAACAGAGTTTGTTTCAGGTGTGGATATCGTTAAGGAACAGATTCGCATTGCGGCAGGTCAGCCTCTGTCTGTTAAGCAAGAAGATATTGTTCTACGTGGGCATGCTATCGAGTGTCGGATCAATGCAGAAAATCCAGCCTTCAACTTTGCTCCTAGTCCAGGTAAGATTACCAATCTCTATCTGCCAAGTGGTGGAGTTGGCTTGCGCGTGGATTCAGCAGTTTATCCAGGCTATACCATTCCACCTTATTATGATAGTATGATTGCCAAAATCATCGTACACGGCGAAAATCGTTTTGACGCCTTGATGAAAATGCAACGTGCCCTCTATGAATTAGAGATTGAAGGGGTGCAGACCAATGCAGATTTCCAGCTTGACCTTATTTCAGATCGCAATGTCATTGCTGGAGATTACGATACTTCCTTCTTGATGGAAACCTTTTTACCCAAATATCAAGAAAAAGAATAAAATGACTTCAAGAGTTTAAACCGAAAAGGGGAATCAATGGCTCTATTTAGTAAAAAAGATAAGTATATTCGAATCAATCCCAATCGTTCGGTTAGGGAAAAACCTCAAGCCAAGCCAGAGGTTCCAGATGAATTATTCTCTCAGTGTCCAGGTTGTAAGCATACCATCTATCAGAAGGATCTGGGAAGTGAGCGCATCTGTCCACATTGTAGCTATACCTTTCGTATTTCTGCCCAAGAACGCTTGGCTTTGACGATTGATATGGGAACCTTCAAGGAATTGTTTACAGGGATTGAGAGCAAGGATCCCTTGCATTTCCCTGGTTATCAAAAGAAACTAGCAACTATGCGTGAAAAAACAGGTCTGGATGAAGCCGTTGTGACAGGAACAGCTCTTATAAAAGGTCAGACTGTGGCTCTTGGGATTATGGATTCCAACTTTATCATGGCTTCTATGGGTACGGTTGTAGGGGAAAAAATCACTCGTTTGTTTGAGTATGCGACGGTTGAACAATTACCAGTTGTTCTCTTCACAGCCTCTGGTGGGGCCCGTATGCAGGAAGGAATCATGAGTCTCATGCAGATGGCCAAGATCTCTGCAGCGGTTAAACGCCATTCAAATGCAGGCCTCTTTTACCTTACCATTTTGACTGATCCAACGACAGGTGGTGTGACAGCTTCTTTCGCTATGGAAGGCGATATCATTTTGGCTGAACCACAGAGTTTGGTTGGTTTTGCAGGGCGTCGTGTGATTGAAAACACGGTTCGTGAAAGCTTGCCTGAGGATTTCCAAAAGGCAGAATTTCTACTTGAGCATGGCTTTGTGGATGCTATCGTTAAAAGAAGAGATTTGCCAGATACGATTGCAAGCCTAGTCAGATTGCACGGAGGGGGTCCTAGATGAATATTGCAAAAATAGTCAGAGAAGCGCGTGAGCAGAGTCGCTTGACAACCTTGGACTTTGCTGCAGGCATTTTTGATGACTTTATCCAATTACACGGTGACCGTTCTTTTCGTGACGATGGTGCAGTTGTTGGTGGTATTGGCTGGCTTGGAGAGCAAGCTGTAACAGTGGTTGGTATCCAAAAAGGCAAGAGTTTACAAGATAACCTTAAACGGAATTTTGGTCAACCGCATCCAGAAGGTTACCGCAAGGCCCTACGGTTGATGAAACAGGCTGAAAAGTTTGGCCGTCCAGTAGTGACCTTTATCAACACAGCAGGTGCCTATCCTGGTGTCGGAGCAGAAGAACGCGGACAGGGAGAAGCTATTGCTCGCAATCTCATGGAAATGAGTGATTTGAAAGTTCCTATTATTGCTATCATTATCGGTGAAGGTGGTTCTGGTGGGGCTCTGGCTCTAGCAGTCGCAGACCGTGTTTGGATGCTGGAAAATTCTATCTATGCCATTCTCAGTCCAGAAGGTTTTGCTTCCATTCTATGGAAAGATGGCAGTCGTGCCATGGAAGCGGCAGAACTGATGAAAATCACTTCGCATGAACTGTTAGAAATGGACGTGGTGGACAAGGTGATTTCTGAAGCAGGACTTTCTAGTAAAGAACTGATTAAGAGTGTCAAAAAAGAACTCCAAACGGAACTAGCTTTACTGTCACAAAAAACGTTCGAGGAGTTGTTGGAAGAACGTTACCAACGATTTAGAAAATACTAAAAATGACTAAATGAGGCTAGAAAGGTCTCATTTTTTTAGAAAAATGCAGTTCAGACCGAAAAATTGACAGTTGAGGAGATGGACTATAAAATAGATAAAAAAGATGTATACTGTAGATGTAAGCTTACAAAAATTTATTTTAAGGAGGTACTTGATAGGACAGGTACAGATACATTTACAGTTCTTTCATCTGAGAACTTAGAGGAAACTTCAGGTGGTGGCATGATTTGGTTGGTTGATGATTATTATTGGAGTTGGCCTTATGCTTATAGCATTGCAACTGACTCGAGTATAATACTGAATCATGCGACTAGACGTGCTAATGGTATTGGCTACTGATAAATTAAAGGGGTAAGTATGAAAAAACTAGGGCATTTGGGAGTCTTTACATCACTGGTATTTCTATCGGTTTATCTACCAGAGTTAGGGGTAGTGCAAATCACTAAGTTTTTAGGATGGGGGATAGATGGCTATTTTATCTTTTTAACAGTTGAATTAACAGCTCTTTTGCTATTATTTATCTACTGGCTCAAAAAGAAAGAGATGCTCTATATTTTTGAGAAAAAGGGTTCAAAGAAGTCAAGATTCTTTTACCTTGTAGTTGGTCTAGTGGCTACTTATTTTGATCGTCAATTGGTGGATGCTTTTCAGTTACAGTATCATTATTTAGTTGATAACAAGTATATTTTTCAAAAGCTACTTTCTATCCTTTATTCAAATGGACAACCAACTTTTCTATCAACTGTTCTTAGTTTTATTTTAACAGTAGTTGTCGCACCTATATTGGAGGAACTGATTCATAGAGGGTATTTTATGAATACCTTTTTCCACCAGTCCAAGTACTATCTGGATGTTATTCTATCTGCTCTTATCTTTGGACTTAGTCATTTGATCCTAACTCACCGAGATCCTATCAGTTTGATTATTTATAGTTTAGGCGGTCTCTTCTATGCCCTAGTATATCGGTGGACAAAGAACTTAAAAATCACCATCCTGTGCCATAGTTTTTTCAACTTTCTCATTTATGCAAAACCCATCTGGATTTTTGTTTATAATTATGTCTATTATCACTTTTTAAGATAGTGGAAGCAAAGAAAACAGTGTTTGATATCTGTCAAACACTGTTTTCTATCTACTATTCTTCAGTTACAAATTGACTAAGCAGTCCGTTGATAAAGCGGGCTGATTTTTGATCTGAAAAATTCTTGGCAAGTTCAATGGCTTCATTGACTGCTACTAGTTGAGGTGTATCAAATGATGTGATTTCAAAGATTCCTAAGCGTAGTAAGTTTTTTTCGACCAAGGTCAAGCGTTCAACTGTCCATCCTGACTTGAGGTGCTGGTTGATTTGTTTATCCAACTCGTCTTTTTGAGCTTGAATGCCAGAAACCAAGTTTAGAAGAAAGGCAGGGATTTGCACATCTGCATCTTCACGGTCATGCGTGTAAGCAAAGCGACAAGCTGTTTCCATATCTGTGCCGAATTCAAGGCTCATAAGAGCTTGAAAAGCGCATTTACGAAGTTCACGTCTAGATTCTAATAATGGACTAGTCATTGAGGAAGTCCTCGTTAAATAGATCTTTCAACTCAGGTTTTGGTGTTTTATCTGGAACGATTCCTGCAACATGGATGTTAACAGCAGCAAGTTCCACATCAGCCATATCTCGGACAGCATCTTTTACTGCTTTTTGAATAGCAAGAGCCACTTTTGGTACTTTTATACCGTACTCAAGGTAGAGATAGATGTCAGCAGTTAGCTCTTCATTGTTTTCTTTTAAGTAGACGCCGCGACCAAGAGAGAGTTTTGATAGGGTATCGGATACGGATTTATTTGAAAATGAGTGGACACCATCAACTTTAGCAGTTGCGATGGCAATGATTTTTTCAAGTACACGTGGAGCGATAACGATTTCGCCAAATTGTTCTTCAATTCCCATAGAATGACCTCTTTCTAGAGATTAGGCACGAGAAACGTAAGTTCCTTCTGCAGTGTTGATGATCAATTTTTGTCCAGCTTCGATGAAGTCTGGAACGTTGACAACAAGTCCAGTTTCCATAGTTGCTGGTTTACCAGAACCTGTAACAGTAGCACCTTTGATAGATGGTTGTGTTTCAGCGACTGTCAATTCAACAGTAGTTGGTACAGTTACACCGATTACTTCAGTTCCGTAGAATTGGATTTTCACATCAGAGTTTTCAAGGATGTAAAGCAATTCATTTTCAACGTTTACGACTGGGATTTCGTATTGGTCGTAAGTTTCAGTGTTCATGAAGTAGGCAGTTTCATCCATTTTATACAAGTATTGAGCTGGAACAGTTTCGATAATAGCTTGTTCGAATTTTTCTTCTGGACGGTAGCTTGTATCAAATGTAGAACCAGTACGGACATCACGTAATTTCATACGCATGATCGTGTTCCCTTTACCTGGTTTGTGGTGGCTAGCTTCCAAAACGCGGATCAATTTTCCGTCTGCAGTTTCAAATGTCATACCAGCTTTCAATTTGCTTGCTTCAATCATGTTTTTACCTCTTTAATAAATATTATTACTCTTCATTTTACCATAAAATCTTCTGGAAATAAAGCCAAAATAGTTAATGGGATTTGGTAGGAGCGAAAAAAACCAACCTCAGGGCTGGTTTCTTTTACGTGTTAATCTTCTTTCAACTTCGCTAATTCCTGGGCAAAGACTTGGTGGATAATTGGAATCAAGACAGCTGGATATGAAATTTGGACCATACCTGCTTTTTCAACGTATTCATGCGCGCCACCGCCATTTTTAGCCAGGTGGACAAAGACTTTCTTGGTCGTAGCTGAGCTCTTCAAGAAGGATATGGGATTGAGGCTATTGAAAAGGTAGATCTCTTAATTTGAATGATTATTAAACTATATTATAATCTTTAAAAATTATCTAAGATATACTTGTCGTTATTTACTAGCAGTTATCTTCTTTATGGAATGATGTTCAATGAGCCACCCTACAATCCACCCCGTCGCTAGCAAGTAATTTTCGAAAGCACCGATAGCATTTACAGGAGAATGATACTCCATAAAATTGACTAAGTGATTTGTTCCTATTCCGATCCCACCGAAGATGAGAGTGAGAAGCACGATTCGTAGATAGAACCAATCGTACTTAATATTGACACCGAGAATAAGAATCAATACAGCTAGGTTCCATATTCCAATTTCTCGTTGCCAACCAGCTGAGATTCCGTACCCGGAGTGACTTCCCATGTATGATGGAAAGAAAATTTGTAGTATAGAAGCGCCTAGCATAGCGATGATGACTAAAACAAATAGCAATCGTAAAAATTTGTTCATTTTTTCTTCTTTCTAAAATAGAAAAAGGTATATAAAAAGTCTGTTATTCATCTTCTTTCAACTTCGCTAATTCTTGTGCAAGAAGTTTAAGGGCAACTTGTGGGTTGGCTTGGCCTTTAGTTGCTTTCATAAGGAAGCCTGTGAAGGCCTTATCTGCGTTACGTTTACCTGACTTGAAGTCGGCAACTGCGGCTTCGTTATCGGTAAAGACTTGGTGGATAATTGGAATCAAGACAGCTGGGTCTGAGATTTGGACCATACCTGCTTTTTCAACGTATTCACGCGCGCCTCCGCCATTTTTAGCCAGGTGGACAAAGACTTTCTTGGCAATCTTAGAAGAGATAGTACCGTCTTCGATGATGGCAATCATTTCAACCAAGTTTTCTGGTGTCAATTCGATTTGTTCCAGTGTCTTGCCTTCTGCGTTCAAGAACTGAGCGACTTCCCCTTGGAGCCAGTTAGAGACTTGTTTGGCATCGCCACCGAGGGCAACAGCTTTTTCAAAGAAGTCAGAAGTGACTTTGTTTGCGGTTAACTGGCTAGCATCGTAGTCTGACAAACCAAGTTGAGATACGTAGCGAGCTCGGCGTTCTTTTGGAAACTCTGGTAACTCTGTACGCATTTCCTCAATCCACTCGTCTGAGATTTCAAAGAGTGGTAGGTCTGGTTCTGGGAAGTAGCGGTAGTCAGCAGCGCCTTCCTTGACACGCATGAGGATAGTTGCTTTGTTAGCCTCATCGTAACGACGTGTTTCTTGGCGGATTTGACCACCTGAGCGAAGGATTTCAGCTTGACGTTGAACTTCGTATTCAAGACCTTTGCGAACATTTGAGAAGGAGTTGAGGTTCTTCAACTCAGTCTTGGTGCCGAATTTTTCTTGACCATACGGACGAAGAGAGATATTGGCATCCACACGCATAGAACCTTCTTCCATCTTAACGTCAGAAATACCAGCGTACTGGATAACTTCCTTGAGGGCTGTTAGATAAGCATAGGCTTCTTCAGGAGAACGCATGTCAGCTTCAGATACAATCTCAATTAATGGCACCCCTTGGCGGTTGAGGTCAACGTAAGAGTAGCCATCTGTACCGTGGGTGTTTTTACCAGCGTCTTCCTCTAGGTGGGCACGTTCGATACCGATTTTCTTAGTCGTACCGTCTTCTAGCTCGACTTCAATCCATCCATTGTAACCAATTGGTTCATCAAACTGAGAAATTTGGTAGGCTTTGGGATTATCAGGATAGAAGTAATTCTTGCGGTCAAAGTGCATCTTTTTGTGGATGTCCATATTGAGGGCAAGAGCAGCTTTGATACCGGCATCAACAACACCTTTATTGAGAACTGGCAGAACTCCTGGGAAAGACCAGTCAATCACGTTAGTGTTGGCATTTTGGTCATTTCCGAAGTGGGCAGAAGTAGGTGAGAAGATTTTTGAATTGGTGTTGAGCTCTACGTGGACTTCAAGTCCGATGACTGTTTCAAAGTTCATTAGTTATCACCTCCAAAAATCACGGGTTGTTGTTTGTGGTAGTCTGTTGTTGCCTCAAAAGCAGCAGCAGCTTGGTAAATGGTTTCCTCAGAGTACTTAGGACCAATCAATTGCAGACCAACAGGTAGACCTTGAGAGAATCCAGCAGGAATCGAAATCCCTGGAAGACCTGCCAAGTTGACTGGGATGGTCAAAAGGTCAGCCAAGTACATGGCAACTGGGTCATGGTTGAGTGAGTCCAAGTCATAAGCAACACTAGGAGCAGTTGGTCCCAAAATCAAGTCATAATCCGCAAAGACTTTTTCGAAATCTTGAATGATGAGTGTACGAACCTGACCAGCTTTCTTATAGTAGGCGTCATAGTAACCTGATGAAAGGCTGAAAGTACCCAGCATGATACGGCGTTTCACCTCTTCACCGAAACCTTGGCTACGGCTGTTTACATAGATTTCATCAAGGTTTGTCGCATCCTCTGCACGATAGCCGTAACGGATACCGTCAAAGCGTTGCAAGTTTGATGAAGCTTCTGATGAAGCGATGATGTAGTAAACTGCCACACCGTATTTAGAGTGAGGAAGGCTGACTTCTTCAACGATAGCACCAAGTTTTTCAAAGTGCTTAGCAGCATTCAGAATGGTTTCCTTAACCTCTGGGTCAATCCCTTCGCCTAGGTATTCCTTAGGTAAAGCAATTTTCATACCCTTGATGTCTTGACCGATTTTTGAAGTAAAGTCGGCAATGCGGACAGGGGCAGAAGTAGAGTCTTTGGCATCTTCGCTGGCAATCGCATTGAGCAAGAGGGCATTTTCCCTAACAGTAGGAGCAAAAGGTCCAATCTGGTCTAATGAGCTACCAAAGGCAATGAGACCGAAACGTGAAACTGTTCCGTAGGTTGGTTTGAGACCAACAATCCCGTTAAAGGCAGCAGGTTGGCGGATAGAACCACCAGTATCAGAACCAAGTGATAAGCGGACTTGCCCTGACGCTACAGCTGCGGCCGAACCACTTGATGAACCACCAGGAACCTTGCTGTGGTCCCAAGCGTTTTTAGTTGCTCCGTAGTGAGAAGTTTCACCTGAACCACCCATGGCAAATTCGTCCATGTTGGTCTTTCCGACGACAATCATGCCTTTCGCTTTTGCATTGGAAACGGCTGTCGCATCAAAAATAGGCTCATAGTTGTAGAGCATTTTTGAAGCAGCAGTTGTGAGAATACCATCAGTAGAGATGTTATCCTTAACTGCAAGTGGAATTCCTGAGAGGGCATTATCAGCATCGATTCCTGCTTCATCAATAGCTTTAGCTTGCGCAAGGGCTTGCTCCTCAGCGATGGTAACAAAAGCGTTGATAGCTGTCTCGCGAGATTGGATATCTTCAAGCGTTGCTTGGGTCAATTCAGTTGCTGAAATTTCCTTAGAGACAAGGAGGTTGTGCAAGTCTTCAATAGTTTTGTTATTAAAAGTCATTAGGCATCTCCTCCATCGTCTAGGATAGCTGGTACCTTGATATAGTAGTTGTCTTTTTCAGGTACGTTTTTAAACAAGCGATCGCGGTCGGTTCCTTCTTCAGCCACATCAGGGCGGAGTACGGTCTTACGGTCAGCCATAGTCGTAGTAGGTGCGACACCAGTTGTGTCAACTTCGCCCAGCAATTCAACCATGTCAACAATTTTAGACAAGGTTGTCGCAAAGGCAGCAGTTTCTTCTTCAGAGAATCTTAATTTTGAAAGATTGGCAACGTGTGTTACCTCTTCTTGCGTAATTTTCATCTTGCATCCTTTCGTGAAATGATGATTTTTAGTCTGTTCTATTTTACCATATTTTCCTATAAATAAGGGAGGGGGAAGTGAAAAGAAATAGAAATTGAAAAAAATGGCAAAATCCGATATAATGGAGTGTTGAAAGGAATGGTAAAATCCAATGTAGAAATCATTCTTAGCTATTGGAACAAGAAAAATAGAGAATCAAAGAAAGAGAACTTATGAATATTCAAGAAGAAATTAAGAAACGTCGTACCTTTGCCATCATCTCCCATCCGGACGCGGGGAAAACAACCATCACTGAGCAGTTGCTCTACTTTGGGGGCGAGATTCGTGAGGCTGGTACCGTAAAAGGAAAGAAAACAGGGACTTTTGCCAAGTCTGACTGGATGGATATCGAGAAGCAACGTGGGATTTCGGTGACTTCATCTGTGATGCAGTTTGACTATGATGGCAAGCGTGTGAATATCCTCGACACGCCAGGGCATGAGGACTTTTCAGAAGATACCTATCGTACCTTGATGGCGGTGGATGCTGCAGTTATGGTTGTGGATTCTGCCAAGGGTATCGAGGCCCAAACCAAGAAATTGTTTGAAGTTGTCAAACACCGTGGAATTCCGGTCTTTACCTTTATGAATAAGCTGGACCGTGACGGTCGTGAGCCACTGGACCTCTTGCAAGAATTGGAAGAAGTCTTGGGCATTGCTAGCTATCCGATGAACTGGCCTATTGGGATGGGGAAAGCCTTCGAAGGGCTCTATGACCTCTATAACCAACGCTTGGAGCTCTACAAAGGGGATGAGCGTTTTGCCAGTCTAGAAGACGGGGACAAACTCTTTGGTAGCAATCCTTTCTACGAGCAAGTCAAGGATGATATTGAACTTTTAAATGAAGCTGGGAATGAGTTTTCAGAGGAAGCTATTCTGGCTGGAGAATTGACACCTGTCTTCTTCGGTTCAGCTTTGACAAACTTTGGTGTGCAGACCTTCCTTGAAACCTTCCTTAAGTTTGCTCCGGAACCTCATGGTCATAAGAAAACAGATGGTGAAATTGTGGATCCTTATGATAAAGATTTCTCAGGATTTGTCTTTAAAATCCAAGCCAATATGGACCCTCGTCACCGTGACCGTATTGCCTTTGTACGTATCGTATCGGGTGAATTTGAACGTGGTATGAGTGTCAACCTGCCTCGTACTGGTAAGGGTGCTAAACTTTCGAATGTTACTCAGTTTATGGCGGAAAGTCGTGAGAATGTGACCAATGCCGTGGCAGGTGATATTATCGGGGTTTACGATACAGGTACATATCAAGTTGGGGATACCTTGACAGTTGGGAAAAACAAGTTTGAATTTGAACCACTGCCAACCTTTACACCTGAGATTTTCATGAAAGTTTCTGCTAAGAATGTCATGAAGCAGAAATCCTTCCACAAGGGGATTGAGCAATTGGTGCAAGAAGGTGCCATTCAGCTTTATAAGAATTACCAAACAGGCGAGTATATGCTAGGCGCTGTAGGTCAACTCCAGTTTGAAGTCTTTAAACACCGCATGGAAGGCGAGTACAATGCGGAAGTAGTCATGAGCCCAATGGGTAAAAAGACCGTTCGTTGGATCAAGCCCGAGGACTTGGATGAACGGATGTCATCAAGCCGAAATATCTTGGCCAAAGACCGTTTCGATCAGCCAGTCTTCCTCTTTGAAAATGACTTTGCCCTCCGCTGGTTTGCGGACAAGTATCCAGATGTAGAGTTAGAGGAGAAGATGTAAATCGTTACAAATGACTAGCAACATAAAGTTGCTGTCATTTGACGGTAACCGCTATGGCGGCTTACCTAAACGCTTCACTAGGAAAAATCCACGAATATTATCGATTCGTGGATTTTTCCGTCGTAACTGGTAGGAAGTAGTCTAGCTAACTGCCTTACTAACTACGTTTGGCAAATAGAATCGATTTGCTAAACTCCGTGTCGTAGTTCAGTAAATGTATTTGATTGTGTAACAATCTAAGTAACTAACGCCAAGTTTCTATGGAACTTGGCTGGGCGCTCCACTAGTAAAGTTTTACGAATATTGTCGCTTCGTAAAACTCAGTGTCGTAATCTAATAATAGGTAACCGCTATGACGGTCTACCTAAACGCTTCACTAGTAAAAGTCCGCGAATGATATTGATTCATGGATTTTTCCGTCGTAATGGTAAGGAAGCGGTAACTGTTTTACTAACTCCGTTTGCAAATAGACTCGATTTGCAAAACTCCGTGTAGTGGATAATAATACTGCAAACTTTGCAGTATTTTATCTCAGCATTCTATAAAAAGATGTTGAATATTAAGCCTTATTTATTTTACTATTAACCTTTATGGTGATAACTTACAAATAAAAGAAAACTTCAGATATTCACCTTTTGTGATTGGTCTGAAGTTTTCTTTTTTACTGTCCATATTTTTGGTAAAAGTCAACTTTTACTTGGATGAAGGTTTTGGCTTCACGTAGTAGTTGGAGGAGCGTGACGCGGGTTTCAAATTCTTCTCTTGTCTTGGGCAGACTGCGGTTACGGAAGACTTCCAGATAACGTTCAATTTCATCTAGCAAATCAGAAGCAGGATTGGTCTGGCTCAGTTGACCGGCAATTTTTGAAAAGAGTTGGGCCAAAATTAGGCTTTCACTGGCAGCTAGGTGACAGGTGTTGATTTGCTGGGCCATATTTCGCAGGATACGACTTTGTCGCTGTCTCATTTCAAAATAGTGGATATGGTAGTCGGTTTGGTGAAAGAGGTGGTCAGAGTGATCCAAATAGACTAGTCTGAGTGCCTCTTCCAAAAGGGTGTCCAATTCTTCAACCAGCTGTGCTCGGTTGCGTCCATCCCCTCTGGATAAATAATATTTGAAGCGCTGGAGGATATCTTTTAACTTTTCTTCTACTAATGTGTGGTAATGCTGGATGTCCTCTTCTCGTGAAGGCATGTAGAGATTAACAAGCAAGGCAAATCCAGTACCGATAGCAAAGAGAAGGAATTCGTTGACTAGGAGTTCTGGAGAGGTTGACTCTTGCACCAAGAGATGGCTAACCAACACGCTACTTGGTGTGATGCCAATTTCCCAGCCCATCTTGTAGGCTAGAGGCACATAGAGGGCTAGATAGAGGCCAAGGCTCCAGATATGAAATCCGCTCAAGTGAAAAGCCAAAACACCGATAGCTAGAGCTAGAAGCATGGAAAAGAGTCGATTGCGGGCCAGTTTTAAGGTACTTCTACGAGTATCGGATAGGCTCAAGAGGGCGATGATTCCAGCCGAGACAGCTGAGGAGAGATTGAGAAAATAAGCAAGAAGGCAGGCAAGACAGGTAGCTAAGATGAGCTTGGTCGTACGTTGGCTAATAGACATAAGAATTTCCTAGTAAGTTAGAATAAAAGCGGAAAAGACAAGACCTGAGCAGGCTTGTCTTTATGAGTTATTTTTTACGGGCTGCTGCGTATTCGGCAACGGCAGTAAAGAGGACATCTGTTGAAGAGTTGAGAGCTGTTTCACATGAGTCCTGGATGACCCCAATCACAAATCCAACACCGACAACTTGCATGGCAATATCGTTAGAAATGCCGAAAAGGCTACAAGCAACTGGGATAAGGAGGAGGGAACCGCCAGCGATACCAGAAGCCCCACAGGCTGAGATAGCAGCTACTACACTAAGGACAAAGGCTGTCGCAAAGTCAACAGGGATGCCGAGAGTATTTACTGCAGCAAGCGTTAGAACATTAATGGTAATCGCTGCCCCGGCCATGTTGATAGTAGAACCGAGTGGGATAGAAACCGAATAGGTATCTGGATCTAGTCCGAGGTCGTGACAAAGTTTCATATTGACAGGGATGTTCGCCGCAGAACTACGAGTAAAGAAGGCTGTAACACCGCTGACACGCAAACATTTCCAAACGAGGGGATAAGGATTTCTCTTCATAAAGAGAAAGGCAATCAATGGATTGACAACCAGAGCGACAAAGAACATGGTTGTCACCAAGAGGGCAAGCAAGATTCCATAGTTGGCTAGACTGCCGATTCCCTTATCAGAGATAGTTTTGAAGACAAGGCCAAGGATTCCAAAGGGAGCTAGGTTGATGATCCATTCGACAATCTTAGAAGTCACATCAGCCATAGTTTTCAGCAATTCTTTACTGTTTTTGCTGGCCTCTCTCATAGCAATCCCGAAAACAACTGCCCAAGATAGGATACCGATGTAGTTGGCTGCGACAAGGGCATTGACTGGATTGTCAACCAGTTTTAGCAAGAGGTTGCTGAGGACCTGGCCAATTCCATCTGGTGGTGCGATTTCTGTATTGGCACTATTTAAGGTAATCTCAACAGGGACGATGAAACTTGCTAAGACAGCAACAAGAGCAGCAGCAAAAGTTCCTACCAAGTAAAGGAAGATAACCGTTTTCATGTTGCTATCTTGTCCCTTTTGATGTTGGGAAAGGGCGTTAGCAACGAGGGCAAAGACTAGAATAGGTGCGATGGCTTTTAGACCGCCAACAAAGAGATCTCCGAGTAGACCAATTCCTGAAATGTTAGGAAGTGTCAGCCCTAGGGTTCCTCCAATAAGCATGCCAATCAAAATCCGTTTGATTAGGCTTGCCTTATTCCAAGCATGAATGAATTTTTTCATAACAATCTCCTTTGTTGTGTAATGTTTATGATTATAGTATAAATATGAACTAAAATCAAGAATTTTCTGTCTATTTTGGCTATTATTTTTGAATATTTATGGAGATTCATCACTTGTGAAAGTATGGTATAATAAATGAAAGGAGTTTTCTATGAAAGAATTTATTCAAACCTACCTCAATAAGCTTGATATAACAACGATTATTGAGAATATCTTAACCAAGTTACTTTCTCTTTTATTCTTATTTTTACTCTTTTATATAGCTAAGAAATTGCTCCATACCATGGTGCAGAGAATTGTTAAACCTTCTCTAAAAATGTCTCGTCATGATGTCGGGCGTCAGAAAACCATCTCACGTTTATTAGAGAATGTGTTTAATTATACCCTTTATTTCTTTTTACTTTATTGTATCTTGTCTATTTTGGGTTTGCCAGTTTCTAGTTTGCTGGCAGGTGCTGGGATTGCTGGGGTGGCCATTGGGATGGGAGCCCAAGGCTTTCTGTCTGATGTCATCAATGGCTTTTTTATCCTCTTTGAACGTCAACTGGATGTGGGAGATGAGGTCGTTCTGACAAATGGTCCTATTACTGTATCAGGCAAGGTGGTTAGTGTTGGCATTCGAACAACTCAACTCAGAGGAGAAGATCAGGTTCTGCACTTCGTTCCCAATCGAAATATCACCGTCGTCAGCAATTTCTCTCGGACAGACCAGGCCTGAAATTTTAGCAGATTTATGGTACAATAGAAAGAGTTTGGTAAAGGAGAGAAGATGTTTTTAGAAAAACAGTTGGGCAATGGTTGTACCTGGATTAACCTAGATTTAGACAAGTTGAAAAAACTAGAGGACCTTTCTGAAATCTACGGTTTGGACAAGGAAACCATCGAATATGCGCTGGATAGAAATGAGCGTGCCCACATGGATTATCACCGTGAAAATGGGACTGTGACCTTTATCTACAATGTCTTGAACTTGAAAAAGGATAAGGCATACTATGAAGCCTTTCCTATGACCTTTATCGTTGAACATCGTCGCCTGATTACCATTAGTAATACCAAGAACGCCTATGTCATTGAACAGATGACCCGTTATCTGGAGAGTCATGAAATGCTTTCGATTTACAAGTTTCTCTTTGCAAGTCTGGAAATCATCAGCAATGCCTACTATCCTGTCATCGAGCAGATGGACAAGAGTAAGGACGAGGTCAATGGCCTCTTGCGCCAGCGGACGACTAAGAAAAACCTTTTTGCCCTTTCCGACTTGGAGACTGGTATGGTTTATCTTACTGCGGCTGCCAAGCAAAATCGCATGTTGCTGGAACATATTCAAGGGCATGCCCTCTATCGCAGTTTTAACGAGATTGAGAGAGAACAGTTTGATGATGCCATGATTGAGGCTCATCAGCTGGTATCCATGACAGACTTGATTTCTCAAGTCCTCCAACAACTATCAGCATCTTACAACAACATACTAAACAATAATCTGAATGATAATTTGACAACCTTGACTATCATTTCAGTCTTGCTAGCGGTTTTGGCAGTAGTGACAGGCTTTTTCGGAATGAATGTTCCCCTACCCTTAACAGATGAGCCCCATGCTTGGCTCTACATTAGCTTGGTCAGTGCTGGGTTGTGGATTGTTTTGTCATTGTTATTAAGGAAAATTGCGAAAAAAAGTTAAGAAAAGGAGCCAAAATGGTGATTGAAAACTACATGCCAGACTTTGCTGTGGAAGCAGTCTATGATCTGACAGTCCCAAGCCTGCAGGCGCATGGAATCAAGGCTGTTTTGGTCGATTTGGACAATACCCTCATTGCTTGGAACAACCCTGACGGGACGCCAGAGATGAAGCAATGGCTACATGATCTTCGGGACGCGGGCATTCGCATCATCGTGGTATCAAATAACACCAAAAAACGCGTTCAACGTGCAGTTGAGAAGTTTGGAATTGATTACATTTATTGGGCTCTGAAGCCCTTCACATTTGGAATTGACCGTGCCATGAAGGAATTCCACTATGAGAAAAGCGAAGTGGTCATGGTCGGTGACCAGCTCATGACAGATATACGAGCAGCCCACCGTGCTGGCATTCGCTCGATTTTAGTCAAACCCTTGGTCCAACATGACTCGATCAAAACGCAGATTAACCGAGCTCGTGAGCGCCGTGTGATGCGAAAAATCACTGAAAAGTACGGACCGATTACATATAAAAAAGGAATTTAACTATGGAAGAAATTCTCTGTATTGGTTGTGGAGCAACCATTCAGACGACAGACAAGGCTGGTCTTGGATTTACCCCTCAGTCGGCACTTGAAAAAGGTTTGGAGACTGGCGAAGTCTATTGCCAACGCTGTTTTCGTCTCCGCCACTACAATGAAATCACAGATGTCCAGTTGACGGACGATGATTTCCTCAAGCTCTTGCACGAGGTTGGAGACAGTGATGCATTAGTGGTCAATGTCATTGATATATTTGATTTTAATGGCTCTGTTATCCCAGGATTGCCACGTTTTGTCTCAGGCAATGATGTCCTCTTGGTTGGAAATAAAAAAGATATCCTCCCTAAGTCAGTTAAGCCGAGCAAGATTAGCCAGTGGCTCATGGAACGTGCCCACGAAGAAGGACTTCGTCCAGTCGATGTCGTCCTAACTTCGGCACAAAACAAACATGCCATTAAGGAAGTCATTGACAAGATTGAACACTACCGTAAGGGCCGTGATGTCTATGTGGTTGGTGTAACCAACGTTGGAAAATCAACTCTTATCAATGCTATTATCCAAGAAATCACGGGTGATCAGAATGTTATCACGACTTCGCGCTTCCCAGGGACAACCTTGGACAAGATTGAGATTCCGCTTGACGACGGTTCTTATATCTACGATACACCGGGGATTATCCACCGTCACCAGATGGCTCACTACTTGACGGCTAAAAACCTCAAGTATGTCAGCCCCAAAAAGGAAATCAAGCCTAAAACCTATCAGCTCAATCCTGAACAAACCCTGTTTCTAGGTGGTCTCGGACGCTTTGACTTTATTGCAGGTGAGAAGCAAGGTTTCACAGCCTTCTTTGACAACGAATTGAAACTCCATCGTACCAAGCTAGAAGGAGCGACTGCTTTCTACGATAAGCACGTCGGAACCCTTCTGACACCACCAAATAGTAAGGAAAAAGAAGATTTTCCAAAACTAGTTCAGCATGCATTTAACATTAAGGAAAAGACAGACCTAGTCATCTCAGGCCTAGGTTGGATCCGCGTAACAGGCACAGCCAAAGTCGCAGTCTGGGCACCAGAAGGCGTCGCAGTCGTCACACGAAAAGCAATTATTTAAAATGAAATCACTGAGCGAACAAAGTGAGCTCATAAAGAGATAGTTATTGCCGTGGTGTCTTGCCAATCATTAGATTGGCAAGGGGCACAATTGAGACCAAGGCTCAATTGTGAGGCCAGGAAATCCATTTTTCAAAGATGAGATCTTTGGAAAATTAGTTCCGACCGTCCCTCACTACCTAAAATAACTATCAAAAAATAAGGAAGAAATTATGTCATTAACATCAAAACAACGTGCCTTCCTCAACAGTCAGGCACACACCCTCAAACCCATCATCCAAATCGGGAAAAATGGACTTAACGACCAAATCAAAACCAGCGTCCGTCGGGCTCTTGACGCACGGGAATTGATTAAGGTTACACTCTTGCAAAATACAGATGAAAACATCCACGAAGTAGCTGAAATCTTGGAAGAAGAAATCGGTGTGGATACAGTCCAAAAAATCGGACGCATCTTGATTTTGTTTAAACAATCCAGCAAGAAAGAAAATCGCAAGATTTCTAAAAAAGTCAAAGAAATCTAAAAACCTACTCCAAATAACTGTTTTTACAGAGAAATAAAGGAGACTAGCCTATGGCAATCGAATTATTGACTCCCTTTACCAAGGTAGAGTTGGAGCCAGAAATCAAGGAGAAAAAACGCAAACAAGTCGGGATTTTAGGGGGGAATTTTAACCCTGTTCACAATGCCCATCTCATTGTTGCGGATCAAGTACGGCAGCAGTTGGGACTGGATCAAGTCTTGCTCATGCCTGAATACCAACCCCCTCATGTAGATAAAAAGGAAACAATCCCTGAACACCATCGTCTCAAGATGCTTGAGTTGGCTATTGAGGGGATTGAAGGACTAGCTATTGAAACCATTGAGTTGGAGCGCAAGGGTATTTCCTACACCTACGATACCATGAAGCTTCTAACTGAGAAGAATCCAGACACGGATTATTACTTTATCATCGGTGCCGACATGGTGGACTATCTGCCTAAGTGGTATAGAATTGATGAGTTAGTTGATATGGTTCAGTTTGTGGGAGTTCAGCGCCCACGCTACAAGGCTGGGACTTCTTACCCAGTTATCTGGGTGGATGTGCCTCTCATGGATATCTCGTCCAGCATGGTGCGTGACTTCCTTGCCCAAGGTCGGAAACCCAACTTTCTCCTGCCTCAGCCTGTGCTAGACTACATCGAGAAGGAGGGGCTCTACTGATGGCCTATCAAGACTATATCAACTGCTCTCGCGAGGCTTTGTTGGAAAAAATGGCAGAGCTTCTGCCTGAAAAACGCTTAACCCATTGTTTGGGTGTGGAGCGTGCAGCCATAGAACTGGCTCAGCGCTTTGGAGTCGATGTCGAGAAAGCAGGTCTTGCAGGCCTTCTTCATGACTATGCTAAAAAGCTGTCAGATCAGGAATTTCTGGATTTGATTGACCGTCATCAGCTAGATCCTGACCTCAAGAACTGGGGCAATAATGTCTGGCATGGCATGGTTGGCATCTACAAGATTCAGGAAGATTTGAATTTGCATGATTCTGAAATCCTGCGAGCTATTGAAATCCATACAGTCGGGGCGGCTCAGATGACAGACCTAGACAAGGTTATCTATGTCGCAGACTATATAGAGCACAATCGTGCCTTTCCTGGAGTAGATGTAGCGCGTGAGATTGCGAGTCTATCGCTTAATAAGGCGGTGGCCTACGAAACAGCTCGTACCGTGGAACATCTAGCTCATCAGGGATTCCCAATCTATCCCCAAACCCTTGAAACCTATAACGCCTTTGTGCACTATTTGAAAGAGGACTAAATGAACGAAAAAGAATTACTAGAACTAGTCGTGAAAGCGGCGGATGAGAAACGTGCAGAGGATATCCTTGCACTTGATGTACAAGATTTGACCAGTGTGACAGACTATTTTGTTATTACTAGCTCAATGAATAGCCGTCAGTTGGATGCTATCGCTGATAATATCCGTGAAAAAGTAGCCCAAGCAGGCTTTAAAGGCAGTCATGTCGAAGGTGATGCAGCTGGAGGCTGGGTCCTACTAGACCTCGGCGCTGTCGTTGTGCATGTCTTTTCAGAAGAAATGCGTGCCCACTATAACCTAGAAAAACTATGGCATGAGGCGAATTCTGTAGATTTATCTGAAACTCTGGCTTAGAAGACGAACTCAGTTGTAGTCAACTGGGTTTCTTTGCTTATTTTAGAAAAAAATGGATAGAAAGTAAAGGGCCTCGTGTTTGCTTCATTTCGAAACTGAACACGAGCTAAAAAATGAGGGGAAAAAGTAACTTTCTTTGTATCTGACGATAGGGAAGAAAGTTTCCTATGTACTATTTGCTTTTAAGGCTCTTTGTATCTTAGAAAGGATTTGAACCCGTCCTGTAATTCTCGGAAAATAGACAGCCTTCTTTGGAACTCGGCTCCATCTTCAGGCTCCTAATTTTCTATCGAATTACGGGCGGACTCGGTATCATGATTATGGCAACTTATGAAACTTTTGCGGCTGTTTACGATGCGGTCATGGACGACAGTTTATACGATAGATGGACGGATTTTTCGCTTCGTCATTTGCCTAAGACCAAGGAGAGAAAGAAACTCTTGGAACTGGCTTGTGGGACAGGAATTCAATCTGTGCGCTTCTCTCAGGCTGGTTTTGATGTGACTGGTCTTGATTTGAGTGCGGATATGTTGAAGATTGCCGAAAAGAGAGCGGCTTCAGCCAAGCAAAAGATTGAATTTATTGAAGGCAATATGCTGGATTTGTCCAAGTCAGGTCAATATGATTTTGTCACGTGTTATTCGGACTCTATCTGCTATATGCAGGATGAGGTGGAAGTAGGGGACGTCTTTAAGGAAGTCTATAATGCTCTCAACGAAGATGGCATCTTCATCTTTGATGTGCATTCGACCTACCAGACAGATGAAGTTTTTCCAGGCTATTCCTACCATGAAAATGCGGAAGATTTTGCCATGCTATGGGATACCTACGAGGACGCGGCGCCTCACTCTATCGTTCATGAACTAACCTTCTTTATCAAGGAGGCTGACGGTTCCTTTAGTCGCCACGATGAAGTTCATGAGGAGCGAACCTATGAGGTTTTGACCTATGATATTTTGCTGGAACAGGCTGGATTCAAGTCCTTCAAACTCTATGCGGATTTTGAGGACAAGGAGCCAACAGAAACCAGCACCCGTTGGTTTTTTGTGGCGCAGAAGTAGGAGATCATTATGACCATCACAGGTATTATCGCGGAGTTTAATCCTTTTCATAATGGGCATAAATACCTGCTGGAACAGGCAGAGGGGCTGAAAATCGTAGTCATGTCTGGAAATTTCATGCAACGTGGAGAGCCTGCTATTGTGGATAAGTGGGCACGGGCCCAGATGGCACTGGAAAATGGCGCAGACTTGGTAGTGGAATTGCCATTTTTAGTCAGTGTTCAGGCAGCAGATTTCTTCGGCCAAGGAGCTGTGGATATCTTGGATCGGTTGGGCATTGATAACTTAGCCTTTGGGACGGAGGAAGTTCTGGATTACCAGAAAATCGCTGACTTATACACAGAGAAAGGTGCTGAGATGGAGAAATTTGTGGAAAATCTGCCTGATTCCCTTTCTTATCCCCAGAAAACCCAAGCCATGTGGAAGGAATTTGCAGATCTTGATTTTTCAGGCAATACGCCCAATCATGTTCTAGCTTTAGCCTATGCCAAGGCGGTTGCCGGGCGGTATATCAAGTTGCATCCGATTCAGCGTCAGGGTGCTGGTTACCATTCTGTGGATAAGGATGTGGACTTTGCCTCGGCGACAGCCCTCCGTCAGCACCAGAGGGACAAAGATTTCTTAGAACACTTTATGCCTTCTGTTGCCCTATTTGAGCAGGCCAGTAAGGTGAGCTGGGATGACTATTTTCCCTTGCTCCGCTATCAAATCTTGTCCAATCCAGACCTAACCACTATCTATCAGGTCAATCAAGAAATGGCAGTGCGCATCAAGGAAGCTATCAAAAAAGCCCAGTCTGTGGAAGAATTGGTCGAGTTAGTGACTACCAAACGATATACCAAAGCGCGTGTCAGACGCCTCTTGACCTATATCTTGGTGCAGGCAAGAGAAAGTGATTTGCCAGAAGCCATTCATGTCCTTGGATTTACTGAAAAAGGCAGACAACATCTCAAGTCTCTGAAAGGGCAGGTCCATCTAGTCAGCCGAATTGGCAAAGAACCCTGGGATGCCATGACTCAAAAGGCAGACCAGATTTATCAACTGGGAAATTCGAGTATAAAAGAGCAGAATTTTGGAAGAGTGCCGATTAGAATAGAAACAAACTAAGTCTATTGTGAAGTAGGCTTTTTCTCAAGTCTCTACTAAACTACTATTTCTAAACTACTATTTCTAAACAACAATTTTATTTTAGCAAATGCGTTCCAATTTCCTCAAAACATATTCTATTTTAGGTTTGTGAAAATCACTTTTTTATGGTAGAATGTAAAAGAATGTATGTCATTCGGAATAACAATAAAATGAGGTAAAAACATGGAGATCATGTCGCTTGCGATTGCTGTTTTTGCCGTCATCATTGGTTTAGTCATTGGATATGTCAGCATCTCAGCTAAGATGAAATCATCTCAGGAAGCTGCGGAGTTGATGCTTTTAAATGCTGAACAAGAAGCAACTAATTTACGTGGACAAGCTGAGCGTGAAGCAGATTTACTTGTTAATGAAGCCAAACGTGAAAGCAAGTCTCTTAAAAAAGAAGCACTATTGGAGGCCAAAGAAGAAGCCAGAAAATACCGTGAAGAAGTGGACGCTGAATTCAAATCAGAACGTCAAGAACTCAAACAAATCGAAAGTCGTTTGACAGAGAGAGCTACTAGCCTCGACCGTAAGGACGACAATTTGACGAGTAAAGAACAAACACTTGAACAAAAAGAACAAAGTATTTCTGATAGAGCGAAAAACCTTGATGCGCGTGAAGAGCAATTAGAGGAAGTCGAAAGACAAAAAGAAGCAGAGTTAGAGCGTATTGGTGCTCTGTCTCAGGCAGAAGCACGAGATATTATCTTGGCTCAGACAGAGGAAAACTTGACCAAGGAGATTGCCAGCCGCATTCGTGAAGCTGAGCAAGAGGTCAAGGAACGTTCTGACAAAATGGCCAAGGACATCTTGGTTCAAGCTATGCAACGTATCGCTGGTGAATATGTAGCAGAGTCAACAAACTCAACAGTTCATCTGCCAGACGATACTATGAAGGGACGCATTATTGGTCGTGAAGGTCGTAACATTCGTACCTTTGAAAGTTTGACAGGGGTTGATGTCATTATCGACGATACACCAGAAGTGGTGACCTTGTCAGGATTTGACCCGATTCGTCGCGAGATTGCTCGTATGACTATGGAAATGTTGCTCAAGGATGGTCGTATCCACCCAGCTCGTATCGAAGAGTTGGTTGAGAAAAACCGTCAAGAGATTGATAATAAGATCCGTGAATATGGTGAGGCAGCAGCCTATGAGATTGGTGCGCCAAACCTTCATCCAGACTTGATGAAGATTATGGGACGTTTGCAGTTCCGTACTTCTTATGGACAAAATGTCTTGCGTCATTCGATTGAGGTGGCTAAGTTGGCTGGTATCATGGCGAGCGAGCTTGGTGAAAATGCAGCTCTTGCCCGTCGTGCAGGATTCCTTCACGATATCGGGAAAGCCATTGACCGCGAGGTTGAAGGTAGCCACGTTGAAATTGGTATGGAATTGGCTCGTAAGTACAAGGAGCATCCAGTTGTGGTGAATACGATTGCTAGTCACCACGGAGATGTTGAAGCTGAGAGCGTCATTGCAGTTATCGTCGCTGCAGCAGATGCCTTGAGCGCAGCTCGGCCAGGTGCTCGTAGTGAGTCTCTTGAAAGCTACATCAAGCGTCTCCATGATTTGGAAGAAATTGCTAACGGCTTTGAAGGAGTACAAAATAGCTTTGCCCTTCAAGCAGGACGTGAAATCCGCATCATGGTCAATCCAGGACAAATCAAGGACGACAAAGTCACAATCTTGGCTCACAAAGTTCGTGAGAAAATTGAAAACAATCTCGATTACCCAGGAAATATCAAGGTAACCGTGATTCGTGAACTTCGTGCAGTAGATTATGCTAAATAATAAAAAACTGAAGTCAGAAGAGAATCTGACTTCAGTTTTTTGAATAAATTATTTGAAATAATTCGTTATATTATCGAGGCGAAACCTCAATTGGAGATAGGTAGACTAAATCTTGAGTGGAGTTATAGTTTCCAATTTGTGCCTTTATATGTACATTTTGGCCTTTAGAAATATTTTCGCCATTAAAAGAGTTGAAAGCGGCGTTAGAAACTGTTGTTATATTTACAAATTTAAAGTTTGGTCCCGAAGGTGCTTGTTCTGCTCCTAAGTAATTTCCGCCATAAATAAGCATATCGAATTTTGTTTTGTAATTTTTATAGTGTGCAATATCTGCTATGTGTCCATCAAATTCGATGACTTGACCTTTATATTTTTGAATAAAATTTGTTATGGTGCTTGAGTCATCAGTTTGCAATAGTGCTTTAAATTCCTCATTGTTTTCAGTTGTGATGACAGCTGATTGGGATGGACTTGTTGACGAGGTTTCGGTCGAGCTTGATGTGGTGTTAGTTGAACTAGAGGAAGCAGGCGTCGAACTTGATGATGTAGAGGATGATTCACTAGTTTTCTCGACAGATTTTTCAATAACGCTACTAGTTTCTGTAGATGAAGGGTGAGAAACAGTAGTTGACTTATCTGAGTATAATCCAATTATAACTGATATAAGAATCATAAATATTGCAACAGCACCGATTAAATATGGAATTAATTTTTTTACCTTCAATTCCAGTGGGCTTAATGGTGTGATTTCAACCTCAGCTTCTTTTTCAAAAAAACCAAAAATTCCGGCATTTCCATGATCAATAATATTGATTTTGACTTCACTTTTTTTGAGATTAAGTTCAGATAAGCCATTTTCAATCGCTTCATCAACATTTTTTCCTTTATAATTTCCCATAAACTTCTCCTTTTTATATTAGTAGTTTTATTATCTCTTAAATAGAATAAAAAGGCAAGTATATTTTAAGGGGATACCTTGTATAAATCTAAATAAATAAGAAAGAGCAGTTGAAAAATTACTGCTTTTTTGTTACACTAGATAGAAAGACTGTAAAGGATAATCTGGCTTTTTGTCATTATTCTAGAGAAATGTTATTTCACAGACTGACTAAAGGAGACACAATGGCAGACCGAGGCTTACTAATCGTTTTTTCTGGTCCTTCAGGGGTTGGAAAAGGAACGGTTAGAAGAGAGATTTTTGAGAGTTCTGAAAACCAATTTCAATACTCTGTATCGATGACGACACGCGCACAACGTCCTGGAGAAGTGGATGGTGTTGACTATTTCTTCCGTACTCGCGAAGAGTTTGAAGAGCTGATTCGTCAAGGACAGATGTTGGAATACGCAGAATATGTCGGCAACTACTATGGAACTCCTCTGACCTATGTCAATGAAACCTTGGACAAGGGAATCGATGTTTTCCTTGAAATTGAGGTTCAGGGCGCTCTTCAGGTCAAGAAAAAGGTTCCAGATGCTGTCTTTATCTTCCTGACACCACCAGATTTGGATGAATTGCAAGATCGTTTGGTAGGACGTGGAACAGACAGTGCAGAAGTGATTGCCCAACGAATCGAAAAGGCCAAGGAAGAAATTGCGCTCATGCGTGAGTATGATTATGCGATTGTCAACGATCAGGTGCCCCTAGCTGCTGAGCGTGTCAAACGTGTGATCGAAGCAGAGCACTTCCGTGTGGATCGTGTCATTGGTCACTATCAGGAGATGTTACCGAAATCTCCAACTACCCGATAAAATTTAGAAAATAGGTACAAGCAAATGATGTTAAAACCCTCTATTGATACCTTGCTCGACAAGGTTCCATCAAAATATTCACTCGTAATCTTGGAAGCAAAACGTGCCCACGAATTGGAAGCAGGTGCGCCAGCAACTCAAGGTTTCAAGTCTGAAAAATCAACTCTTCGCGCTTTAGAAGAAATCGAATCAGGAAACGTTACAATTCACCCAGATCCAGAAGGAAAACGTGAAGCAGTGCGTCGCCGTATCGAAGAAGAAAAACGTCGCAAAGAAGAAGAAGAAAAGAAAATCAAAGAGCAAATCGCTAAAGAAAAAGAAGATGGTGAAAAAATTTAAGGTTGGGGGGACTCAATCTTATTTTTTCTATTGCAAGAATGTACTGACAAGGAGGAGGTGAGAAGATGGCTATAGCCAAGATTATCGTGGATGTGCCTTTGATGCAGACGGACCAGCCCTATAGTTATAGAATTCCTGCGGAATTTGAGGGAATGTTGGAAGTTGGAATGCGGGTTCATGTACCTTTTGGTAAGGGCAATCGCCTGATTCAAGGAATTGTTCTTGGTTTGGAGTCCCAATCAGATGAAGAAGAGGCTAATCAAGATTTAAAAAATATTGCAGAGGTGCTGGATTTTTCTCCTGTTCTCACGCAAGAACAACTCTGGCTGGCTGAAGAGCTCCGTAAGTCAGTCTTCTCCTATAAAATCTCTATCCTCAAGGCTATGTTACCAGGGTTTCTGAACTCCAGCTATGATAAGATTCTCTATCCTCTGGCAGGTCTGAGTCAGGAAGACCGAGAGCGCTTGTTTGGTTCAGAGGATTCGCTTGCCTTTTCTTCTCTAGACCTTGCCAAACAAGCCGAAATGATGAGTTTGACTAGAAAAGGCCTGCTTGGTCTGGAATATCAGGCGATTGATCAAAAGAAGGTCAAGACCCAGTCTTGGTATGAGGTGAATCTTGCTCAATTAGAAGGTGTAGAGATTTCTGCACGTGCCAAGAAAAAGTTAGAACTGAGAGACTATTTGCTTTCTCATCCTGAGAGTGCTTCCTTGGCTAGTTTGTTAGAATCTTACTCGCGGGAGCAAGTTAACTTCTTTGTGGAACAAGGTGCTGTTTCCATAGTCCAAAAGGAAGTGCAACGCTCGGCTGCTTATTTTGAAGGGATTGAAGCAAGTCAGCCTTTGGAATTGAATCCAGAGCAAAGACGGGCGCGTGATGCGGTTGTGAGTGCTATTGGTAGTCATCAGCCCCCCTTCCTCCTTCAAGGGATTACAGGAAGTGGGAAGACCGAGGTTTATTTGCAGATTATCCAAGGGGCCTTGGATAAGGGCAAGACAGCTATTTTGCTGGTACCTGAGATTTCCTTGACTCCTCAGATGACGGAGCGTTTTATCGCTCGTTTTGGGGATAAGGTTGCCATTCTTCACTCTGGCCTGTCCAATGGTGAAAAGTATGATGAATGGCGCAAGGTGGAACGTGGCGATGCCCAAGTTGTTGTTGGTGCTAGATCGGCCATCTTTGCTCCGCTGAAAAATCTGGGTGTTATGATTATTGATGAGGAGCATGAAGCAACTTATAAGCAGGATAGTAATCCTCGTTACCATGCCAGAGAAGTAGCCATTTTACGGGCCCAATACAATCAAGCGGCATTGGTTCTTGGTTCCGCGACACCGAGCTTAGAGAGCCGGGCGCGTGCTGGAAAAGGCGTCTATCAACACTTACGTCTGACCCAACGTGCCAATCCTTTGGCTAGGATCCCTGAGGTTCAAGTGATTGACTTTCGGGACTATATCGGACAAAATGAGACGTCAAACTTTACACCTCCCTTGCTAGAGGCTATCCAAGACCGTCTGGTTAAAAAAGAGCAGGTGGTTCTTATGCTCAATCGCCGTGGTTATTCTAGCTTTGTCATGTGTCGGGAGTGTGGGACGGTGGATACTTGTCCTAACTGTGACATTTCCTTGACCTTGCACATGGATACCAAGACCATGAACTGCCATTATTGTGGTTTCTCGGAGGACATTCCTCAGGCCTGCCCTAACTGTAAGAGTCGCAGTATTCGTTACTATGGGACGGGAACTCAGAAGGCTTATGATGAGCTGGCAGAACTCTTTCCACAGGCCCGCATTTTGCGGATGGATGTGGATACGACTCGTAGGAAAGGCAGTCATCAAGCCCTGCTTGACCAGTTTGGACGAGGGGAAGCGGATATCTTGCTAGGTACTCAGATGATTGCCAAGGGTTTGGATTTTCCCAATGTGACCCTAGTTGGAGTTCTCAATGCGGATACAGCTTTAAATCTGCCTGATTTCCGTTCTTCTGAAAGAACTTTCCAGCTCTTGACTCAGGTTGCAGGCCGGGCAGGTCGTGCTGAAAAAGCTGGGCAGGTCTTGATTCAGTCTTACAATCCTCAGCACTACGCTATTCGATTTGCCAAGGATCAGGATTACGAAGGTTTTTATGCCTATGAAATGGGAATCAGACGACAACTTGGTTATCCGCCTTACTATTTCACCATTGGCATTACCCTTTCTCATAAGAAAGAAGAAGAGGTAATCAAACGTGCTTATGAAGTCATGAACATTTTGCGGTTAGGATTGTCAGAGACCAGTAACATCCTTGGGCCAACGCCAAAACCGATTGCCCGTACCCACAACCTCTATCATTACCAGATTTTAATTAAATACCGTTTAGAAGATGAGCTGGGGTTAACCCTCAACCAGGTCTTAGCCTTGACTCAAGAAAGGGAAAATAGTGAGCTTCGTCTCAGTATTGACCATGAGCCACAGCAATTTTTATAAGAAGGAGAAGATATGACAAAATTAATCTTTATGGGGACACCCGACTTTTCAGCAACAGTCTTAAAAGGACTTTTGACAGATGACCGTTACGAAATTCTAGCCGTTGTGACCCAGCCAGATCGCGCTGTCGGCCGTAAAAAAGTGATCCAAGAGACACCAGTCAAGCAAGCTGCCAAAGAGGCAGGACTTCCTATCTACCAACCTGAAAAACTATCTGGAAGTCCAGAGATGGAAGCTATTATGAATTTAGGAGCGGATGGAATTGTGACCGCTGCTTTTGGGCAGTTTCTCCCAAGTAAACTCCTTGATAGCATGGACTTTGCGGTCAATGTTCACGCTTCCCTTCTTCCCAAACACCGTGGTGGTGCGCCTATCCATTATGCCTTGATTCAAGGAGATGAGGAAGCTGGTGTGACCATTATGGAGATGGTTAAGGAAATGGATGCAGGGGATATGATTTCTCGTCGTAGTATTCCGATTATGGATGAGGACAATGTCGGCACCTTGTTTGAGAAATTGGCGCTAGTTGGTCGTGATTTGCTTTTGGATACTTTGCCTGCCTATATTGCTGGGGAGATTAAACCTGAACCACAGGATCCAAGTCAGGTTACTTTCTCGCCAAACATCAAGCCAGAGGAAGAAAAGTTGGATTGGACTAAAAGCAATCGTCAACTCTTTAACCAAATCCGTGGGATGAACCCCTGGCCTGTTGCCCATACTTTCCTTAAGGGCGACCGCTTTAAGATTTATGAAGCCCTACCAGTAGAAGGTCAGGGCAATCCAGGTGAAATCCTCTCTATCGGCAAGAAAGAATTGATTGTCGCAACGGCAGAAGGAGCTTTGTCCCTCAAACAAGTGCAGCCAGCTGGTAAACCTAAGATGGACATTGCTTCCTTCTTAAACGGAGTTGGACGGACATTGACTGTAGGAGAACGATTTGGTGACTAAAGTAGAAACGGCTAGAAGTTTAGCCCTAGCAGTATTAGAGGATGTTTTTATCAATCAAGCATACTCAAATATCGCCTTAAATAAGCATCTCAAGGGAAGTCAGCTCTCTACAGCAGACAAGGGCTTGGTGACCGAGCTGGTCTATGGAACGGTAGCCCGTAAACTGACTCTGGAATGGTACTTGTCCCACTTTATCGAAGACAGAGACCAGCTAGACAGCTGGCTCTATGTCCTTCTTCTCATGAGTGCTTACCAACTCCGCTATTTGGACAAGATTCCAGACCATGCTGTGGTCAATGAAGCAGTAGAATTGGCCAAAGTCCGTAAAAAAGGCAGTGAAAAATTGGTCAACGCTGTCCTTCGCCGTATCTTGCGTGAAGGCTGGCCAGATATTGCTAGCATCAAACGAAAAAACAAGCGTGATTCCATTGCCTATTCTCTCCCAGTTTGGCTAGTTGCCAAGCTCAAGGAAGAATACGGAGAAGAGCGAGCGCAAGCTATCTTTGAAAGCCTTTTGGTGCGAAACAAGGCCAGTATTCGTGTAACGGACCTAGGACGAAAAGAAGAAATCCAAGTCTTGTTGGAGGCTAGTGCTTCACCTTTGTCTGTTTCTGGTCTGGTTAAGGAGCAAGGCCACTTTGCGGGACATGACCTATTTTCAGAGGGTGCTATTACTATCCAAGACGAGTCCAGTCAGCTGGTTGCTCCGACGCTTGATTTACAAGGTGATGAGCAGGTTCTAGATGCCTGTGCGGCTCCGGGTGGAAAAACAGCCCATATAGCCTCTTATCTCACGACAGGTCAGGTTACGGCTTTGGACCTTTACAATCACAAGTTGGACTTGATTCAAGAAAATGCTCAACGTCTGGGAGTTGCAGATCGGGTTCAAACGCAAAAATTAGATGCCAGAAAGGTGCATGAGTTTTTTGGTCAGGATTCTTTTGATAAGATTTTGGTGGATGCTCCCTGTTCAGGAATTGGTCTTCTGCGTCGAAAACCAGACATCAAATACAATAAAGAAACGGCAGATTTCGCGTCCTTACAGGAAATTCAGCTAGAAATATTAGGTAGTGTTTGTCAAACACTACGCAAAGGTGGTATAATAACTTATAGTACCTGTACTATTGTCTCAGAGGAAAACTTTCAAGTCGTACAGGCATTTTTAGAAAGTCATCCTGAATTTGAGCAGGTAACACTAGAACATGAATGTAAGGATATCATGAAAGACGGCTGTATCCTCATTACACCTGAATTGTATGGAAGTGATGGATTCTTCATCAGTCAATTTCGCAAGATATCGGATTAGGAAGGAACTAACACATGGAAATTTCATTATTAACAGATGTTGGTCAGAAACGAACAAATAACCAAGACTATGTCAACCACTATGTCAATAGAGCTGGACGTACTATGATTATCCTAGCTGATGGTATGGGAGGTCATCGCGCAGGGAATATTGCGAGTGAAATGGCGGTAACAGACCTAGGTGTAGCTTGGGTAGATACTCAAATCGATACAGTTAATGAAGTACGTGAATGGTTTGCTAACAACCTTGAGATTGAAAATCAAAAGATTAACCAATTGGGACAAAATGAAGCCTATAAAGGAATGGGAACAACTCTTGAGGCTGTAGCCATTATTGATAATCAGGCTATTTATGCTCACATCGGAGATTCTCGTATCGGTTTGATTCGTGGAGAAGAATACCACCAGTTAACGAGCGACCATTCTTTGGTCAATGAATTGCTTAAGGCTGGTCAATTGACACCTGAAGAAGCTGCTAGCCATCCACAGAAAAATATTATTACCCAGTCAATCGGTCAAAAAGACGAAATTCAGCCTGATTTTGGAATGATCACCCTTGAGCCGGGAGACTATCTCTTACTCAATAGTGATGGCTTGACAAATATGATTTCAGGCAGTGAGATTTCTGATATTGTAACCAGCGATATTTCTTTGGCAGATAAGGCAGCAACCTTGATTCGTTTTGCCAACAATGCAGGTGGTTTGGACAATATCACAGTTGCCCTTATTGCTGTTAATGAGGAGGCAACAGAATGATCCAAATCGGCAAGATTTTTGCCGGGCGGTATCGGATTATCAAACAAATTGGTCGAGGAGGCATGGCAGATGTCTATTTGGCCAAGGATTTGATTTTGGACGGTGAAGAAGTGGCAGTGAAGGTCCTGAGGACCAACTACCAGACAGATCCTATTGCAGTGGCTCGTTTTCAGCGGGAAGCGAGAGCCATGGCGGATCTGGACCATCCTCATATCGTTCGGATAACAGATATTGGTGAGGAAGACGGTCAACAGTATCTTGCAATGGAGTATGTTGCTGGACTAGACCTTAAACGCTATATCAAGGAACACTATCCTCTTTCTAATGAAGAAGCAGTCCGTATTATGGGACAAATCCTCCTAGCCATGCGTTTGGCTCATACCAGAGGAATTGTCCATAGGGACTTGAAACCTCAAAATATCCTTTTGACACCAGATGGGACTGCCAAAGTCACAGACTTTGGGATTGCGGTAGCCTTTGCAGAGACAAGTCTGACCCAGACTAACTCTATGCTGGGTTCGGTTCATTACTTGTCACCAGAGCAGGCGCGTGGTTCGAAGGCGACTGTGCAGAGTGATATCTATGCCATGGGGATTATTTTCTATGAGATGCTGACAGGCCATATCCCTTATGACGGGGATAGTGCGGTGACCATTGCTCTCCAGCATTTCCAGAAACCACTGCCGTCAGTTATAGCTGAGAATCCATCTGTGCCTCAGGCTTTAGAGAATGTTGTCATCAAGGCAACTGCCAAGAAATTGACAGATCGTTATCAGTCAGTTGCAGAGATGTATGTGGACTTGTCTAGTAGTTTGTCTTATAATCGTCGCAATGAGCCTAAATTGGTGTTTAATGATACCACTAAGGCTGACACCAAGACTCTTCCTAAAGTTCCACAAAGTACCTTGACTTCGATTCCTAAGGTGCAAACACAAAGTCCAAAGCCACAGACTGCGAAGCCGAGTCAGCAGGCTTCAGAGGACAATTACGCAACCAAACCTGTTAAGAAACGGAAATTTAGAGTTCGCTATATGATTTTGTTGGCCAGCATTGTATTGGTGGCAGCTTCTCTTATTTGGATACTATCCAGAACTCCTGCAACCATTGCCATTCCAGATGTGACAGGTAAGACAGTGGCGGAAGCCAAGGAAACCCTCAAGAAAGCCAATTTTGAGATTGGCGAGGAGAAATCAGAGGCTAGTGAAAAGGTGGAAGAAGGGCGGATTATCCGTACAGATCCTGACGCTGGAACTGGTCGAAAAGAAGGAACGAAAATCAATTTGGTTGTCTCATCAGGCAAGCAATCTTTCCAATTGAGCAATTATATCGGCCGTAAATCGACCGATGTTATCGCAGAGCTCAAGCAGAAGAAGGTACCTGAAAATCTCATCAAGATAGAGGAAGAAGAATCAAGCGAGAGTGAAGCAGGAACCGTTCTCAGACAGAGTCCAGCTGCCGGAACAACCTATGATTTGAGCAAAGCCTCAACGATTACCTTAACCGTTGCTAAGAAAGTAACCAGTGTTGCTATGCCAAGTTATATAGGATCTAGTCTCGAATTTACTAAAAATAATCTCGTTCAAATTGTCGGTATTAAAGAAGCCAATATTGAAGTTGTAGAAGTGTCGACAGCTCCCGCTGGAACTGCTGAAGGTACAGTCGTTGAACAGAGTCCAAAAGCAGGTGAAAAGGTTGATTTGACTAAGACGCGTGTCAAGATTTCAATCTACAAACCAAAAACACCGCCGTCAACGTCATCATCAGCACCAGCCCAACGTGGAAACCAAGGTTCTACTACAACACCAAGTCAGGGGAACCAACAAGGAAATCAACGAGGGAATGCACCTGCTCCTACTCAATCAAGTAGTGAAGGAAACCACGAAAATTCTCGTGATTAAACGAATCTTTGTCATGATTTCATGACAAAGATTTTTTTTGAGTCCGGATTTGTGATAGAATAGAAGGAGTTGATAAAAGGAGGAACGCATGGAAGAATCAAGAGAATTAAATGCCGTTATCGATGTGATTATGTTAGCTGGAACCATTCTTCTCAAAAGTGGCTCAGAGATTCATCGTGTAGAAGATACCATGATCCGTATTGCGCATTCACAGGGGATTGTGGATTGCAATGTTCTGGCTATGCCTGCCGCAATCTTTTTCTCCATTGAAAATACCAATATTTCGCGTATGAAGCGCGTGACTTCCTCTTCTTATAACATTGAAAAAGTCTGCGATGTGAACCAGATTTCTCGTCAACTGGTTGGGGGGCAGATTGATTTAGAGACAGCCTTCAAGCAATTAAAGGCCTTGCAAGCCCAGCCCCTTCCTTATACTAAGTTGCAGGTAACTTTGGCTGCGACCTTTAGTGCTCCTTTCTTTTCAATTATGTTTAGTGGAAATATCTACGACGCACTTGGGGCAGGAGTGGCTACCTTATTTGGTTTTGCCTTTTCCCTCTATGTGGAGAAGTTTATCCGAATTCCCTTTGTGACGGCCTTTGCTGGAGCCTTTGTCTTTGGGATGATTGCCCAGTTTTGGGCTCGCTACACAGGTTTTCCTTCAACGGCAGATTTGATTATAGCTGGTGCAGTCATGCCGTTTGTACCAGGGATTGCCTTGACCAATGCGGTTCGTGATATTATGACCAACCACATAAACTCTGGTATGAGTAAGATGTTTGAATCCCTGCTCATTACCCTTGCTTTAGGGGCGGGAACTTCTGTCGCCTTGGTATTGATGAATTAATATGACACTAACAACCTTTTTATTACAAGCAGTAGCAAGTCTTCTTGCTATTATCACTTTTTTAATCGTACTCAATGTGCAACGCTCTATGCTCTTACCTGGAGGGGTTTTGGGCATGGCTGTCTGGCTAATCTATCTCTTGCTCAAGGAACCGACCAATGTTATTGTGGCTACTTTTATTGCAGCCATTATCGGTTCTTGTGTCAGCCAGATTTTAAGTATTCTTTACAAGACACCTGCTGTTGTCTTTATCTTGGCCATCTTGGCACCTCTGGTTCCGGGTTATCTCTCCTATCGGACAACTGCCTTTTTTGTGACGGGAGATTACAGTCACGCCATTGCCAGTGCTACCTTGGTTGTTATGCTGGCTTTGGTGATTTCCATTGGAATGGCTAGCGGAACCGTGATTCTTAGACTTTATTCTTACTTAAGAAAACAGCATAATGGTTAGAATAGTAAGCGACTTGATTTGGTGAATCAAGTCTTTTTTCTCTCTTTTACTGCTATTTGTGATAAAATAGTATAGAACGATTTTTTACAATGAATGATAAAACAGAGGTAAATATGACAATCGGTATTGATAAGATTGGTTTTGCGACCAGTCAATATGTCTTGAAATTACAAGACTTAGCAGAAGCGAGGGGAATTGACCCTGAAAAATTAAGTAAAGGACTCTTACTCAAGGAATTGAGTATTGCGCCCCTAACTGAAGATATCGTGACCTTGGCAGCCAGTGCAAGTGATTCTATTTTAACTGAGCAAGAAAGATCAGAAATTGATATGGTCATTGTGGCTACCGAGTCAGGAATTGACCAGAGTAAAGCTGCGGCCGTCTTTGTGCATGGTTTGCTGGGCATCCAGCCCTTTGCTCGTAGTTTCGAGATTAAAGAAGCCTGCTATGGAGCGACAGCGGCCCTTCATTATGCCAAATTACATGTGGAAAATTCTCCAGAGTCCAAGGTCTTGGTCATTGCCAGTGATATTGCCAAATACGGTATTGAAACTCCAGGAGAACCAACTCAGGGTGCTGGCAGTGTGGCCATGTTGATTACACAGAATCCACGCATTATGGCCTTTAATAACGACAATGTGGCTCAGACTCGTGACATCATGGATTTCTGGCGTCCAAATTACTCAACAACTCCTTACGTAAATGGTGTCTATTCTACCCAACAATATTTGGATAGTTTGAAAACGACTTGGCTTGAATACAAAAAACGTTACCAGCTTACCTTAGATGATTTTGCAGCTGTTTGCTTCCACTTGCCTTACCCTAAATTAGCGCTAAAAGGCTTGAAAAAAATCATGGATAAGAACTTGCCTCAAGAGAAAAAAGACCTCTTGCAAAAGCATTTTGACCAGTCTATTCTCTACAGTCAAAAGGTGGGGAATATCTACACAGGTTCACTTTTCCTTGGACTTTTGTCTCTCTTGGAAAATACAGATAGCTTGAAGGTTGGGGATAAAATCGCTCTTTATAGTTACGGAAGTGGTGCTGTAGCTGAGTTCTTCAGTGGTGAATTGGTTGAAGGATATGAAGCTTATCTGGATAAAGACCGTTTGAACAAGCTCAACCAACGAACTGCCCTGTCTGTTGCTGACTATGAAAAAGTCTTCTTTGAGGAAGTAGACTTAGATGAAACAAATTCTGCCCAGTTTGCTGGCTATGACAATCAAGATTTTGCCTTGATTGAAATTGTTGACCACCAACGCCGTTATAGCAAGGTTGAAAAGTAATGAAGATAAGTTGGAATGGATTTTCTAAAAAATCATACCAAGAGCGCCTCGAGCTGTTAAAAGCTCAGGCGCTCCTTAGTCCTGAGAGACAAGCGAGTCTGGAGCAGGATGAGCAGATGAGTGTGACTGTGGCAGACCAGCTGAGTGAGAATGTAGTGGGAACTTTTTCTCTGCCTTATTCGCTGGTCCCAGAGGTTCTCGTTAACGGTCAGGAATACACAGTTCCCTATGTGACAGAAGAACCGTCCGTGGTTGCTGCGGCTAGCTATGCCAGTAAAATCATCAAGCGAGCAGGTGGCTTTACTGCTCAAGTGCATGAGCGTCAGATGATTGGACAGGTAGCCCTTTATCAAGTTGATGATCTAGATCTAGCGCAAGAGAAGATTGCCAGCAAGAAAGCTAAACTCTTGGAACTTGCCAATCAAGCCTATCCTTCTATCGTTAAACGTGGAGGTGGGGCGCGTGATTTGCATGTCGAGCAGATAAAAGGCGAAACAGACTTTCTCGTTGTTTATCTCCATGTCGATACCCAAGAAGCCATGGGTGCTAATATGCTCAACACTATGCTGGAAGCCTTGAAACCAGTCTTAGAAGAACTGAGTCAGGGACAGAGTCTCATGGGGATTTTATCAAACTACGCGACGGATTCTTTGGTGACGGCAAGCTGTCGCATCGCCTTTCGCTACTTGAGCCGCCAAAAGGATCAAGGACGAGAAATTGCGGAGAAAATTGCGTTGGCTAGTCAGTTTGCGCAGGCTGATCCTTACCGAGCTGCTACTCACAATAAAGGGATTTTTAATGGTATTGATGCCATTTTAATTGCCACTGGTAATGACTGGCGTGCCATCGAATCCGGGGCCCATGCCTTTGCCAGTCGAGATGGACATTACCAAAGTCTTAGTCAATGGACGCTGGACCTTGAAAGAGAAGAATTGGTGGGCCAGATGACCCTGCCCATGCCTGTAGCGACCAAGGGTGGCTCAATTGGTCTCAACCCTCGTGTAGCTCTCAGTCATGAACTACTGGGGAATCCTTCTGCCAAAGAATTAGCCCAGATTATCGTATCCATCGGTCTCGCCCAAAACTTTGCGGCCCTCAAAGCCTTGGTAAGTACGGGCATCCAGCAAGGCCACATGAAATTGCAGGCCAAATCCTTGGCTCTCCTCGCAGGTGCTAGTGAATCTGAGGTAGCTCCCCTAGTAGAGCGTCTTATTGCAGATAAAACCTTTAACTTAGAGACAGCCCAGCGCTATCTCGAAAACTTAAGATCATAAAAAACTCAGACGAATTAGTCTGAGTTTTCTTGTGCTTATACTCAATGAAAATCAAAGAGCAAACTAGGAAGCTAGCCGCAAGCTGCTCAAAGCACTGCTTTGAGGTTGTAGATAAGACTGACGAAGTCAGTTACATATATCTACGGTAAGGCGACGCTGACGTGGTTTGAAGAGATTTTTGAAGAGTATTAAATACTTTTTCCTGGTAATAGGGTGACTGGTAAGAAGTAACCAGTTGTCGCGACTTCCTTACCTTCGATTTTTTGTAAGAGTAGGTCAACAGTGAGTTGGGCAATCTCTTGCATAGGTTGCTTCACAGTCGTCAAATGAGGATAGTAATTCTCGATAAAGTAGGTACCATCATAGCCGATGACCTTGAGCTCTTCAGGAACAGAAATGCCCAGCTCTTGAGCGATTTTAATGACCAGAATAGCTGTCAAATCATCCGAAGCAAAGATGGCATCTGGTTTTTGACGGGTCAAGATATTCTTGATTTCCATTTCTTTTCTGACAGGAGAAAAGTCACTGGAAACATTGATAATAGGAGCTTGGGGGAGTACAGAAGCAAAGCCAGCATGGCGCAGTCCAGTTGGCGAGTTAGAATTGTCATTCCCTGTAATCATGATGATAGATTGGGCACCTGTCTTAACCAAGGTCTGGGCAGCAAGAACCCCACCAGCATAGTTGTCAGAGGAGACGACAGGAATATCTGGTGACAGATTTCGGTCGAAGGAAATAATTGGTGCCGTCACGCGATTGTAGTCTTCGATTCCCAAGTTGTGACTACCAGAAATGATACCATCGACCTGGTTGGCCTCCAGCATTTCAATGTACTCCCGTTCTTTTTCAGAGTCATGTTCGCTGTTACAGATGATGGTCTTGTAGCCATTTTTGAAGAGTTGGTGTTCCAATTTATCAATCAATTCTGCATAGAAAACGTTGGAAATATTGGGGAAAATCAAGCCGATTAACTTAGCTGATTTTCCTTGCAGACTACGAGCTAGGTTGTTGGGTTTATAGCCCAATTCTCGCATGGCTTCATTGACTTTTTGGATGGTTTTCTCAGAGAGATACCCTTTTTTATTGATAACCCGAGAAACGGTAGTAGGGCTGACGCCTGCAAGTTTGGCGACATCAGTTAGTTTTGCGACCATAATCTAATTCATAGTAAGTTCCAGTTGGGTTTCCAGATTTAATCAGGATACCATTTTGGTCCGCATGTGGGAAGACACGACCAGAAAATACTTTTTCTCCTTTATTGATGAAAATTTCAAAGACAGAGTTATCGATGAAGATTGTAGCAGTAGTAGCCTGATTGTCGATAGGGCAAGAACGAGTAGTTCCAAATTCTTGTGCGTACTGCTCACCAGCCTGACTACGATCCACTGTTACTTGACCATTTACAAGGTCAAAGTTGATGGAAAGTCCCTTGCCTTCTTTATCAGCAAGTAAGACAATCTCGCTCTGGCTATTAGCTTCCAAATTAAGTTCAAGTTCGTAAGTGTTCTTGGTTTGAGCACGGTTTGAGAAGGCTTCTTCAGAAGCACGAAGGTCCTTGATCGCTGCAACTGGGTATTGGTAGAGTTTGCCATCTTTGATAGTTAGTTCTTTGACCAAAGAGAAGGTTCCTTGGTGGTCAAAACGGTCAGATGGGTAAGAAACATCTGGCAAACCAAGCCAGCTAACTGCTAGAGCACGTCCGTCAGGAGAGTTGAAGGCTTGGGTTGCATAGGCTTCAAAACCATAATCCATGTTTTGGAGTTGAGACACATCTACCATTTTGGCATTTTCAGGGTCAAAGGAATCCCCAATCTTATACATATTTGGATAGATATTGTCGTAGTCTAGAACATTTTTATCCAATCCTTGTGGGCAGTAGAGAAGGACAGGTTGCTCTCCTACAAAGACCATATTTGGGCATTCCATCATGTAGGCAGTGCGGTCGTTAGCAAAGTCAAGGTCGCCAACAGCTTGCCAGTTTGTGTAGTCGTTGTCTACAGCCTTGTAGAGACGGACGAAGCCTTTTTTCTCCAAGTCCTGTCCACCGACGATGGCATAATATTGCCCCTTGAAGTTAAAAATTTGCGGATCGCGGAAGTGGTCTGTAGAGTCTGCTGGCTGGTCGATCAAGATCTTGTCAATCTTCGTAATATTGCCATCCTTATCCATCAAAGCCCCAATCTGGTATGGGTGACGAATCCAGTTTTCATCGCGGACATTTCCTGTATAGAATAGGAACAAGTTATCGCCAAACTGCATAGCAGAACCAGAGTAGGCACCGTGGCTATCTAATGGAGTATCTGGTAAAACTTTGATTCCAGTTTCTTTAAAGTGAATCAAATCATCACTTTCTAGCTGTGCCCAAGATTTCAAACCGTGGGCTGCACCAAAAGGAAAATTCTGGTAAAAGAGGATCCACTTGCCATCAAAGTAAGAAAAGCCATTTGGGTCGTTGAGAAGTCCTGTTTTTGGCTCAACATGGTAATGAGTATGCCATGGAGATTGTGCCATATTTTTCTTTATATTTTGAATTTCTTCTTGCGTCCAATCTTCATAGGGTCTATAACGACGCTCAGTTGTCCATTCCATTCTTTTATTCCTCCAAAAATCTTATTACTTTTAATAGTAACCGTTTTCGGTTAAAAAAGCAAGTCTTTTATGTTAAAAAAGAGGAAAAACTGTCAAACGTTAGTCATAAAATAAATGCAGGAAACCAATCAAATTTTCACGGAAATATGAAAGATAATGAAATAAAAACCTTTTAAACTAAGATTTCAAACTTATTTTTTCAAGTAACGCCTGATAAAACAGTCAAAAACAATCAATCTAAAGCGTGCCCACTAAGTGGATAGAACATTTTTTCTGCAAAACGCTTGACATATTTCTAAAACATGATAAAATAATAGTCGTAAGGGCGAATAAAATCGCTTTCAAACAATAACAAAATTCTATAATAAGGAGATTTTTGCTATGGATTATAGTAAAGTTGCTGCCGAGGTCATTGAGGCTGTCGGTAAGGATAATCTTGTAGCTGCAGCACACTGTGCAACTCGTCTTCGTTTGGTATTGAAAGACGAATCAAAAGTGAATCAAGCAGCTCTAGATAATAATGCGGATGTCAAGGGAACTTTTAGCACTAATGGACAATATCAAATTATCATTGGTCCTGGTGATGTTAACTTCGTGTATGCGGAAATCATCAAGAAAACTGGTTTAAAAGAAGTTTCGACAGATGATTTGAAAGAGATTGCTAATAAAGACAAAAAGTTCAATCCATTGATGGACTTGATTAAACTTTTGTCAGACATCTTTGTTCCTATTATCCCTGCCTTAGTTGCAGGTGGTCTCTTGATGGCTTTACGTAACTTCTTGACATCACCAGATTTGTTTGGACCTCAATCAATTGAAGATATGTATCCTGCAATCAAAGGCTTCTCAGCTATGATTCAATTGATGTCTGCTGCTCCATTTATGTTCCTCCCTGTTTTGGTTGGTATTTCAGCAGCCAAGCGCTTTGGAGCAAACCAATTCCTTGGTGCGGCAATTGGTATGATTATGACCACTCCAGATTTGGGTGGCAAAGAAGCCTTCTGGGACATCTTAGGTTTCCATGTTACACAAACAAACTATGCTTATCAAGTTATTCCAGTCCTTGTTGCAATCTGGTTGTTAGCAAATTTGGAAAAATTCTTCCACAAGAAATTGCCATCTGCAGTTGACTTCACTTTCACACCGCTTTTATCAGTGATGCTTACAGGCTTCCTTACCTTTACAGTTATCGGTCCTGTTATGTTGGTTGTGTCTGATGCGATTACAAATGCGATTGTATGGTTGTACAACACAACAGGTGCCTTTGGTATGGGTCTATTTGGTGGAACTTACTCACTAATCGTTATGACAGGTCTTCACCAATCATTCCCAGCAATCGAAACACAATTGTTGTCTGCTTACAATAATAACGGTACTGGATTTGGAGACTACATCTTTGTTGTTGCTTCAATGGCAAACGTAGCACAAGGTGCGGCTACTCTTGCAATCTACTTCTTGACAAAAAATGCTAAAACAAAAGGATTGTCAAGTTCGGCTGCTGTTTCTGCCTTCCTTGGTATTACAGAACCTGCTCTCTTTGGGGTAAACTTGAAATACAAATTCCCATTCTTCTGCGCCCTTGCTGGTTCAGCAATTGGTGCCTTCGTAGCAGGTTTAACTCACGTTATTGCAGTTTCATTGGGAGCGGCTGGATTTATTGGATTCCTTTCTATTAAGGCTGCTTCAATCCCTATGTATATAGTTGCGGAAATTATGTCCTTTGTTGCCGCCTTTGCTTTCACTTATTTCTACGGGAAAACAAAAGCAGCTAGTGTCTTTGCTGATGAAGCAGCCACAGCAACTGCAGAAACAGTTACTGAACCTACAGTAGAAGCACCAGTAGTGGAAGAGACTGATACTCTTCAAAATGAAACACTTGTAACTCCTATCGTTGGTGATGTTGTCGCTCTTGCTGATGTCAATGACCCAGTCTTCTCAAGCGGAGCTATGGGGCAAGGTATCGCTGTGAAACCAAGTCAAGGTGTGGTATATGCACCAGCTGATGCTGAAGTTTCAATTGCCTTTCCAACAGGACATGCTTTTGGTTTGAAAACAACTGATGGTGCTGAAGTTTTGATTCACGTTGGTATCGACACTGTAACAATGAACGGTGACGGTTTTGAAGCAAAAGTTGCTCAAGGTGATAAGGTTAAAGCTGGCGATGTTCTAGGAACATTTGACTCAAACAAAATCGCTGCAGCTGGTCTTGATGATACAACAATGGTTATCGTTACAAATACAGCTGACTACGCTTCAGTAGCTCCAGTCGCAACAGGTTCAGTTGCGAAGGGAGATGCTGTTATTGAAGTGAAAATCTAATTAATCCTCTCAAAATGAAAACGAACAAATGACATGTTTGTTCGTTTTTGCTTGAATGGTAAGATTTACAGAGGAAAATCTAAAAAATAGAGAAATTTAGACTTTTGAAATATGCTATAATAAAGAAAATAAAAACAAGAGGTTTATCATGACAAAATTATATGGAAGCTTGGAAGCGGGCGGTACAAAGTTTGTCTGTGCTGTCGGTGATGAAAACTTTAACGTTGTAGAAAAAACACAATTTCCAACAACAACTCCGATCGAAACAATCGATAAAACCATTGAGTTCTTCTCAAAATTCGATAATCTTGCTGGTCTTGCAGTTGGTTCATTTGGGCCGATTGATATTGATAAAAACTCAAAAACTTATGGCTTTATCACAACGACTCCAAAACCAAACTGGGCAAATGTGGACTTGCTTGGTGCCCTTCGTCGCGCCCTAAACGTGCCAATGTACTTCACAACAGACGTAAACAGCTCTGCTTATGGTGAAGTGGTTGCCCGTAACAATGCTGGTGGTCGTATTGAAAACTTGGTTTACTACACAATCGGTACAGGTATCGGTGCAGGTGTCATCCAACGTGGTGAGTTTATCGGTGGTGTGGGTCACCCTGAAATGGGTCATTATTATGTTGCTAGACACCCAATGGATATTGAAAAAGAGTTTAAGGGTGTTTGTCCTTTCCATAAGGGATGTCTGGAAGGCTATGCAGCTGGTCCAAGTTTGGAAGCTCGTACAGGTGTTCGTGGGGAAAACATTGAACTCAACAACCCTGTTTGGGATGTTCAAGCCTACTATATCGCTCAAGCTGCGGTCAATGCGACAGTGACTTTCCGCCCAGACGTGATTGTCTTTGGTGGAGGGGTCATGGCTCAACAACACATGCTGGACCGTGTCCGTGAGAAATTTACATCTCTTCTTAATGGCTACCTACCAGTGCCAGATGTGCGTGAATACATCGTGACGCCAGCAGTTGCAGGAAATGGTTCTGCCACTCTTGGAAACTTTGTCCTTGCAAAAGAAGTTTCAAAATAAAGCACAAAATCCGCTTGGGAAACCAAACGGATTTTTTACGTGTCAAAGCATTTGCCAGAAAAAGTCGATAATATAGGTCAGACCGTAGGTATAAACCACGAGGGTAAAGGGCTTGGTCAGAATGATGATAGTCATATAGCGCTTGAAACTCATCTTGGTCAGGGCAGCTAACATACAGAGAAAGTCAGCTGGACTAATGGGCCAAATCATCATAAAAATAAAGAAACGGTCAAAACGATTGCCCTTATCCAACCAGCCGATATACTTGTCATAGGTACGCTTGCTGACGACAGACTGGACAAAGGCAGCCCCATAGAGGCGCACCAGATAAAAGATAATGGCACAACCAATGACAATGCCGATATAGTTGTAGATCGTACCGATGATGTGGCCGTAGATAAAGACGCCAGCCACCGAGGTCAAGGCCCCAGGAATGATAGGGACGACCGTTTGTAAAATCTGTAAAAAAATAAAGAGAGGTGGCCCCCAGATACCTGCCTGCTGGATAAAGGCAGAGAGGGTTTCTTTAGACTGTAAAATCCCAGCCTGATAAGCCCAAATACAGAAAATCAAACTCCCAACCCCACCGACAATCGATGAGATGTTGATAACTTGCTGCAGAAGGGGAGAAACAGCTTTCATTTGTTTATCCTGTGACATGTAAACTCCTCATAGATAGTATAACTATACTATACCATATTTTGGAGGAGAAAGGGGGAATGAGTCTTTTTGATGAGAAATGGATAGGAAGATAGGTCTTCGAGACTTAGAATAGGTCTCTTTCCTAAGGTTTATATGTAATCTAGTTTTAGAATGACCACAATTCCATAAATTTACAAGTATTCTAAGCTTCGAATGGCTTATCTGAGAAAGATTTGGGGTCTTCTAGCTTTTGAATAGTCATTTTCCCTAAAGTTTATATGTATTCTAAAGCTCGAAAAGGTAAAATCTAAAAATAGTAAGAGTCTCTATCTGATGGATGGTATGTATGTCTAGTCAGATAGAGATTTTTTTAATTTGGAAATGTCTGATTTGTCCTGAAAAGTACATTTTAGATGGAAATAATGACAGTTGAGCGGATGGGGGTTAAAATGGTTTGGGAAACTGTTAGAATGAATGTATCAACTTAAAGGAGAAAAATTAATGAAGAAAGTTAGAGATGATGAGGAGAGTGTACTATGGTCATTTCCTGTAATTGGAATTGTATTATTGGTCTGTGTATTGTTTCAAGTCTTTGTATTTAAGGATAGACCTTTGATTCAACATGGTAGACAAGGAAGCATTGTAAAAACAGATCAAAAACAGGTCTATCTTCCAGAACTAATCCAGTCTTGGTTTGATAAAGAAAAAACAAAATGATTCGTTAAATAGAAAGGATATCATCATGACAAAAACATACGCTATTCGCCCTCTTAGTTACAGCAACTTTACCAACCGTGAGTTTGAAAGCCTGATGATGGATACTCATCAAAGTTTAGCAACTTTTTCCAAAGCAAACAAGGATGAGGGCATGTATGTCAAACATTTGGAGCCCTTCAAGACCAAGCTTGATGATTTTCAAGCTCAGCTTGCGACGGTGGAGACGAAAGAGTCTAGTAATCTGACAGAAGTCGATCGCAATCGTGATAGTGCCTTGGTCGGTCTCTTTACCCTTCATAGAGGATTTGCTAAGATTAAGGATGTTAAGCTCAAAGAAGCTCATGAAACTCTGAAACCAGTCTTTGCTAAGTACAAGGATATCACTAAGCACAGTAACGATGTGGAAACGGCAGAAATCAAGAGCCTTCTCAAAACACTTAGTGAAACACCCTATCATGAGGCAGTTACCAGTCTAGGACTGACTCCTATGCTGACGGCGGTGGTCAATGCTCAAGAGGAATATGACCAAGTGGAAAGTAAGGCGCGTGCTTCTAAGTCTGCCAAGGAAGTCGGTAAGACCAGACAACTCCGTACCGAACTTTCAACTAGCTACGACCTCTTTATGCGCTATACAGCAGCCAGTGCAGAAGCCTATCCTGAAAAGGAACACCTGACTCAACTTCTCAAGGAACTCAATAGTATCCGAGATAGCAAGCGCCGTCTCATCACTAGTAGCAAGAAAGATAAAAAGACCAAACCAGCAGAACCAGCTCAAGCAGCAGGATAAAGACAACCCCTTAGAAGTGGATTTCTAAGGGGATTTTTGTATATAAAAGCTTTATATACTGTGTCAGAATTGATATAATGGTAGTTGTTTAAACATATAGTAATTATTGGGAGAGATAAATTAATGGCAAGAGAATATAAATTTCGAGCACTTACTTCAAATAAAGATATAAAAATAAAGCCAGTAACAGAAAGAGCACTTAAATTTGCGATTGACAAAAATTCGGAAGTAACCAACGTAGCTATTACTGGGAATTATGGAGCAGGGAAAAGTAGCGTTGTTGAGAGCTTTGAGTTCCAATGTACAGATAAAAAATTCCTCCATATATCTTTGGGGCAGTATGATGAAACGATAAGCAATGAAAAAAATGGACTAAATAATCGTCAAATCAATACCATTGAAGGGAAAATAATCAATCAATTACTTCATCAAATTAATCCTAATCAAATAAGAAAATCCATTTTTAAAACTCTTGATGCAGAGTCGCAGATTGAACCTTTTAATATTTCGGTCTATTTAGGTTTAGTAATATTACTATCCTTATACTTATTAAATATTTCTTCATGGAATGGTTTGATTCAGAACTTTTGTTGGCTATCTTGGACTACGAAACCTATTATCTCCCTTCTTGTACTAGTAATTTTATTTATTTTAATTATATATGGAATTTATTTTTTACTGAAACTACAAAAAGATTTTGGTTTTGTCAAAAAATTATCCTTAAAAGCAGAAAAAATTGAAACTGACATTGAAATTTTTTCAAATGATAATTCTAAAGTATCCTATTTTGATCGCTACTTGGACGATGTCCTTTATTTATTCAAGCAATCAGGAGCAGATGTCATAGTATTTGAAGATATTGAACGTTTTAATGATTCTAGAATTTTTGAAAAATTGAAGGAATTAAATATAGTTATCAATAGAAAAAGAAAGATATGTAGGGATTCCAAGTTGGTGTTTTTCTATCTTGTAAAGGATGATTTGTTTGAATCTCAAGAGAGAACAAAGTTTTTTGATTTTATTATTCCGGTAGTTCCAGTTGTCACTGCTTCAAATTCTTATGACCAATTATCAAAAATATTAAAAGATATGGAACTTCATAAGGTGTTAGATGAAAAGTTTTTATTCAATATCTCATTATACCTTGATGATATGCGTCTGATTAATAATATTTGCAATGAGTATCTGACTTATAAAGAAACATTAAGTAAATTACCGTTAGAGAGTGAGAAAATTTTCTCAATGGTAGTCTACAAAAATATTTTCCCTAAAGACTTTTCGCTTTTACAAAAAAATCAAGGATATTTATTTGAATTATTGAACTCAAAAGAAATAGCATTAAAAAATCGTAGGGAGGAATTAAATAGTAAGATAAAAGAATTGGAGAAAAAGATAGAGAAGGCAGATGAAGAACAATTAAACGATGAGCTTGAATTATATGGAACTATTTTGAAAGTACCATATGGGAGAAAAGTAATTAAAGTAAATAGAAAATTTGAATCAGATTTTTCAACGCGCTCAGATTATATAAAAGAGTTACTTGCAGATGAAAGTGAAATATGCTCCTTTGACAGTTATTACAATGCACATTATAATCAAAATGAACGTAATGAGGATATTGATTCTATATTTCCAGATAAAAATACTCCAGAATTCCAAGAACGTTTAGAAAATATTAGGAATAAGAAGCTCATAGAAAAATTGGAAAAAGAAATTAAGAAAATGAACGATGATCTTGGGAAACTAGATAGTTATAAATTATCAGACGTTTATCAATATGCTACAGATATTGATGATTTTAAAAGTGACTTTGCAAAAGAAATAAGAAAGAATCCTCAATTCTCAATAATTTCTTTCCTAATTAGAAATGCTTATATTGATGAGAGCTATCAAGATTATTTGAATCATTTCTATGAAAATACTATAACGGTAGAAGAAAAAGAATATTTAAGAAATGTTGTTTCTGGACGTGATGGTAATTATGATATTTCTTTACCCCATACTAATGAAATAGTTAATCGCTTGTCGATTAAAGATTATAGATATAGTTATGTGCTAAATTATAATTTATTTGACTATTTACTAAATTCCAAAAAAGAAAATGATACTGAGTGTTTAGTTCAAATATTTAAACAAGAGAATGTTTTGGATTTCTTGATTAACTTTTATAATACATTAGATAGATCTACATCAGGTCAAGGTGTAATTTATAAAAAAGAGACTATTAAATTATTTTTTAAGAAATGGTTGGAGCACAATGTTAGTCTTTTTAACGAGTATTTAGAAATTAAAAATGGAGGATATGCTGTTCTAAATAAAAATAGTCTAATACTATCATTAATGAATTTAGTTGATTTGAGTGGTATTCCTGAAAAAACAAAAGTATTGATTTCAGGATATATAAATGATAATCAAGAGCTTCTTTCTCCAAATATGAGTTATGAAATTCAGCAGTTTACTAAAAATTTATCAAATATTGAGATAAAAGTTAGAGAATATGCACAGAATATTTATGGATCCTTATTAGATGCAAAAAAACTTACAGATTATAAAGAAATAATGAATTATATCTATCGGAATGATTTATATTCGATTTCTGAGAATAATTTGAAATTTTTTATAAAATGGAACTTGGGAAAAAGATATACTAATTATGAATATACTCACAAGAATTTTGAGCTTATTAGTAAAAATATTGAATTGAAATCACTGTTTGATTACTGTTTAGATTCGGAAGATAATTTGTTACAATACGCCAATGTTTATATAAAAATATCAAACGGGGAAATGGATGATGATTCTTCTTATATTGAGAACTTGCTTAAACATGATATTTTATTTAAAGTTGAGGATTACGAAGATGGGGGAATAACACCTGCCGTAAGTATATTGAATAGTATTCCAAAATTCTCCATTAAATACACTGTAGAGAAGTTTCAAGGATTATCTAATGATATAAAACTGATAGAATATCTTGTACGGCTTCAAAAAGGGCAAGTTAATTCTGAAATTGTTTGTTCCTACTTTTCTTCATTTAATGATATTGCTGATCGCCTGGTTGATTTTATTAATCAAGATCCCAATTTTGTATTAAACAGAGATATTTTTGTACAACTTGATGAGAAAGTACAGGGAGATTTTTTTGATAAAATTGTATCTGAAGATAATCTGAACTTAACTATCTATAAATCAATGCTTGCATCAATGCAATGGCATTACAATAAATTTGATGTAATGGGGCTTTCGGATGATAGATTAGAAGTTTTGATAGATTTGGAGGTTATAAAATTCAATGCTAATAGTCTTAAGTTCATCAGAGAAGAATATCCATCAATGAAAAATTATTTCATTTCAAGGAATATTGAAAAGTATCTTGAGATTGAAGAAGAGGTTCATGATGAAACGGAACTCAATGATTTGTTGCAATATGAGGAAATAGATGATTCCTATAAGCTACAAATAATAGATATTCTGGATCATGTAAGCTTGAAAAATAAGCAATTTTCTATTAAACTTGTTGCTCATATCCTTGATTCTAAATTTGATATAGATGATTTAAGTTATATAATTAGTTCCAATTATTATGACAATGCAGATGAATCTATCAAAATTAAGATAAGACAGTTAGCTAAAGAAAATTTGGATGATTTGATTAGATTAGATAGTGAAGAAATTAGTATTCAGTTATGCAGAGAGTTATTGACTATGGACGATATTCAGCCTTTAGATCGTACAAGACTGCTCAAGGATAATTTACTATCTAATCCAGAAATGTCAACACATAGGTTAGATTTGTTAGGGGACTATCTAAATCTATTTGAACTGTGGGAGATAATGGTTTTTTTGGGTGATTCTGATGTATATAAAGAATGGGAAAAGGCTTTTGAAAAATTGAATGGGAACGGAAAAGGAAACAATTATGTCACAGTTAAGAAAAGTAATTTCAACGAAAAGATGAGAAATTATCTTTTATCTAAGGGCTTGATTAGCAGTTCGTCCACACAACCTCAAGGAATTCGGTTGAATGGTTTTAGAGAAGGTGAGATTAAGTACTGGTGAGGAAGAAGTAGTAGCACTGCTGACAGACATTGTCAGCAAGATTAACGAGACAAATAAAGTAATCGAAAGCCAAACAGCTTCTCTACTTGAAATGCTCGGTCAACTCCACGGAACCACACCAGAAACCGATGCAGAACTCAAAGAGTTTTTGAAAAACTTTAAAGGGTGATGGGGCTAATTTATTCGCTCATATTCCGCTCATAATTCGCTCATTTTTAAGATATAACTTTGTTTCCATATTTCCGGGGAACTAGTAGAAAGTAAGGAGAAATATGGAAAATAACAACCAACGTGCCCTTTGTCAGCGACTCTGGGCGGAAAATAAATACCTTGTTTTGAGCCATTCCAGCAATATTTACAATGAGATTCGCCAATACTTGAAGAATGAAGAGGTGGAAGTGAGTCAGGTTCAGGAGATGATTGACCGTGCCTGTCAGATTCCAGAACACAGGGGTCAGGTTTGCAATGCCTTTCAGCATATTTGGGGATATTTCAAGAAGAAAGCAAGGGAGACTGAACGCAAGGATTATATGTTTTTACTGGAGCGTTATCACTCTGGTCATGCCACCAAAGAAGACTTAATTGCTAAGACGAGAGACTTGCTTGAACGCTATCCCAATACCTACTTGCAACATTCGACTTTACTGAAAGGAGACGCCCATGAGACTTTGGCATGAGGCTTTGATTTCACAACTTCCCCGTCCTCAACTCTTGGGGCAACATCGAGAGTGTTGCGCCCTGCGTGGCAATGGCTGGGGCAGAAAGCATGCGACGGTGGACTATGTCTTTACCCACTCGCCCTATCGTCTCTATGCCTATCATCGCTTGATCATGGAGGAAATGGCTGGCCGTGGCTACAATGTCAGTCCAGAGTGGTTGGACAAGAACTACCGAGGTAAGACCTGCCCTCCTTATCAAGACTTAGCAGAGGAAAAGCTGAAAAGTCCTATATACAGCGAACATGATGCTGCCTACTATAAGGAGTGTCTGGACAATCTCCGAGAGAAGGGGATCAACCTATAGTCTTTTCTAATAACAAGTCATAGTCACTTATAAGAATTACTAATAACACGTTTACACAATCTAACTGAAATACAGCTATAAAACAAGCTATACAAAGGATTTGAGGCAGTTGTCTCAGGTTCTTTTCTTTTGTCTAAAACAGAGATATAGTTTCAAACTATATCAAAGCCTAATTTTTTACAATTATACAGACGCTTTCTTTTCTGTTAAGATAGTTTCAACAACAAATTTTGGAGGACACATCATGTCAACTACAATCATCGGTTTCCCTCGTTTGGGCGAATTCCGCGAATTAAAATTTACAACTGAAAAATACTTTAGAAAAGAAATCTCAGAAGAAGAACTTTTGGCAGCAGCAAAAGACTTGCGTGCTAAACACTGGAACATTGTCAAAGAAAAAGGCATCACTGAAATTCCATCAAATGACTTTTCTCACTATGACAACTTCCTAGATGCAGCTTTCCTTTTCAACGTGGTACCTGCTTCAGTTCAAAACTTGGACTTGTCTGACCTTGAGCGCTACTTCGCTTTGGGTCGTGGTTACCAAGGAGAAAAAGGAGACGTTCGCGCCCTTCCAATGAAGAAATGGTTCAACACCAACTACCACTACATCGTTCCTAAGTTTGAAAAAGACACTCAAGTTAAACTTGCAGGTCACAAAATCTTTGATGAGTTCCAAGAAGCTAAAGAACTTGGTCTCAACACTCGTCCTGTCCTTGTAGGTCCATTCACTTTCCTTCAATTGTCAGACTTTGAAGAAGGCGTGAAAGCAGAAGACTTCGTAGATAGCTTAGTGGCTGCTTACCAAGAAGTTTTTGCAAAATTGGCTGAACTTGGTGCGACTCGCATCCAATTGGATGAAGCGGCTCTTGTAAAAGACTTGACAGCCGAAGAAAAAGCTCTCTTCTTGAACCTCTACAACAAACTCTTGGCTGACAAAAAAGGTCTTGAAGTCTTGCTTCAAACTTACTTCGGAGACGTTCGTGACGTTTACGCTGACCTTGTAAACTTGCCAGTAGATGCTATCGGTCTTGACTTCGTTGAAGGTAAGAAAACTCTTGAACTCGTTAAAGGTGGCTTCCCAGCTGATAAGACTCTTTATGCAGGTATTGTCAATGGTAAAAACATCTGGCGTAACAACTACGAAAAGAGCTTGGCTGTTCTTGAGCAAATCCCAGCTGAAAACATTGTCTTGACAAGCTCATGCTCACTTCTTCATGTGCCATTTACAACTGCTAATGAAGAATTTGAACCAGCAATCTTGAACCACTTTGCCTTTGCAGTTGAAAAATTGGATGAGATTCGTGATTTGGATGCTATCCGCAATGGTCAAGGTGAAGAAGCACTTGCAGCCAACAAAGAACTCTTTGCGACTGAGCGTGTAGGTGTTAATGCTGAACTTCGTGCTCGTATAGCTGGTTTGACTGACGCAGACTACACTCGTTTGCCAGCCTTTGCAGAACGTGAAGCTATCCAAGAAGAAGCTTTCAAACTTCCAGCTCTTCCAACAACAACGATCGGTTCATTCCCTCAAACTAAGGAAGTTCGTGCTAAGCGTTTGGCTTACCGTAAGGGTGATTTGTCTCAAGAAGAGTACGACGCTTTCCTTGCTGAAACAATTGACGAATGGATCAAATGGCAAGAAGATATCGACTTTGATGTCCTTGTTCACGGTGAATTTGAGCGTAATGACATGGTTGAGTACTTCGGTCAAAACTTGTCAGGTTACCTCTTCTCTAAAAATGGTTGGGTACAATCATACGGTATGCGTGGGGTGAAACCACCAATCATCTGGGGTGATGTCACTCGTCTCAACCCTATCACTGTTAAATGGTCTAGCTATGCACAAAGCCGTACAAACAAACCTGTTAAAGGTATGTTGACTGGACCAGTAACTATTCTCAACTGGTCATTCCCACGTGAAGACATCTCTATCAAGGATTCTACTCTTCAAATCGCCCTTGCTATCAAGGATGAGGTGCTTGACCTTGAAGCTGCTGGTGTGAAAATCATCCAAATCGACGAGGCTGCTCTTCGTGAAAAATTGCCACTCCGTCGTAGCGACTGGTACGAAGATTACCTTGACTGGGCTATTCCTGCCTTCCGCTTGGTACACTCAACAGTAGCGCCAGATACTCAAATCCACACTCACATGTGTTACTCAGAATTTACAGATATCATCCCAGCTATCGACAACATGGATGCAGATGTTATTTCCTTTGAAGCTAGCCGTTCAAACCTTGAAATCTTGGACGAACTCAAAGCGAAAAACTTCCAAACAGAAGTGGGACCTGGGGTTTACGATATCCACTCACCTCGTGTGCCAAATGAAGGCGAAATCGACCATACAATCGAAGCCATCCTTGCTAAAGTGCCAAGCAAGAAAGTTTGGATCAACCCTGACTGTGGTTTGAAAACACGTGGTATTCCAGAAACAAAAGAAAGCTTGATCCGCCTTGTTGAAGCAGCGAAAGCTGCGCGTGAGAAATTGTAAGATAAGGATTTCTCAAGAAGCGCTGTTTGGCCAATCTACCTGTTTCACTTGGATTCCAGAGTCCAGCTAACAAAAAATCAACTAGAAAAGGATAAAGACTATGTCACGCCAAACACCGTCACTCTCATTTGAAGTGTTTCCTCCAAACCCAGCAGTAGGCAACGATAAGATTATTGCAGCTCTTCAAAATATGCAGGAGTTGGCCCCTCACTTTATCAGTGTAACTGCCAGCAATAATAAATTTAATATCAAGGAAACAACTGTTCGTTTGGCTGACTTTATCCAAAATGACTTGGCGATTCCGACTATTGCTCACTTGCCAGCCATCTATTTGACCAAGGACAAGGTGGCTGAAACCATTGCTGACTTGGATAAGGTTGGGGTGCAGAAAATTTTGGCTCTTCGTGGGGATATTATTCCAGATGTGGAGCCACAAAAGGATTTCCGATATGCAACGGACTTGATCAAGTTCATCAAGGAACAAGCCCCTCACTTTGATATTGTCGGAGCTTGCTACCCAGAAGGGCATCCAGATTCACCAAATCAGATTTCAGATATCCAAAATCTCAAGAAGAAAGTAGATGCAGGCTGTTCGAGTCTTGTAACTCAGCTTTTCTTTGACAATGAGCGCTTCTATGATTTCCAAGACAAGTGCATCTTGGCTGGGATTGATGTTCCTATTCATGCAGGGATTATGCCAATTCTAAATCGAAATCAAGCTCTCCGCCTCTTGAAGACTTGTGAGAATATCCATCTTCCACGCAAATTTAAAGCCATCTTAGACAAGTATGAGCATGACCCTGAGTCGCTCAGAGCAGCAGGACTTGCCTATGCCGTGGACCAAATCGTGGACTTGGTAACTCAGGATGTTGCCGGTGTGCATCTCTACACTATGAACAATGCGGATACAGCAAAATACATCCACCAAGCAACTCATGCTTTGTTTAATCACCAGTCTCTAGGATAATAAAAAGCAAACCATTCTTCTCAGTTGAGGGGAATGGTTCCTTTTTAATGGTAAAGGCCGCACTTTTTAAGAAAAATATGATAAAATAGACTCTGTACGTACTTGATACAAAGATGAGGGTATTAAAAAAATAATGCATTTAAACTGAAACTCTTAGATGTTTTAGCATCAAACCTTTCTAATGATTTGTATCTTGAAAACTGAACCCGGCCGAAAAGCTGTGTAAAAAAGATAAACTGTCTTGTCTTCATCGAAGACTTCGTCAGTTTCCTATTTTTACTTTGCTTTTGACGTCCTTGGTATCTTGATCTTTGTAGGCAAGGCGTATAATTTCATCAATCCAAAGGGGATTAAAATGACAAAACAAGTTTTTCAAACGACTTTTGCGGGTCGTGAGTTAATTGTAGAGACTGGTCAGGTTGCTAAGCAAGCAAATGGCTCTGTTGTCGTGCGTTACGGTGAGTCAACTGTCTTGACTGCGGCCGTTATGTCTAAGAAGATGGCAACTGGAGATTTCTTCCCACTTCAAGTCAACTACGAAGAAAAAATGTATGCAGCTGGGAAGTTTCCTGGTGGCTTTATGAAACGTGAAGGACGTCCTTCAACGGATGCGACTTTGACAGCGCGTTTGATTGACCGTCCAATCCGACCAATGTTTGCGGAAGGTTTCCGTAATGAAGTACAAGTCATCAACACCGTGCTTTCTTATGATGAAAATGCTTCTGCACCAATGGCAGCTATGTTTGGTTCATCTTTAGCGCTTTCTATCTCAGACATTCCATTTGACGGACCAATCGCTGGGGTGCAAGTGGGCTATGTGGATGGTCAAATCATCATCAACCCTACGCAAGAACAAGTAGAGCAATCTCTCCTTGAGTTGACAGTAGCTGGTACCAAGTACGCCATTAACATGGTAGAGTCAGGTGCTAAAGAATTGTCAGAAGAAATCATGCTGGAAGCTCTCCTTAAAGGGCATGAAGCAGTCGAAGAATTGATTGCCTTCCAAGAAGAAATCGTTGCAGCTGTTGGTAAGGAAAAAGCAGAAGTAGAATTGCTTCATGTGGATGCTGACTTGCAAGCTGAAATTATCGCAGCCTACAACAGCGACCTCCAAAAGGCAGTTCAAGTAGAAGAAAAATTGGCTCGTGAAGCTGCAACTCAAGCAGTTAAGGACCAAGTAACTGCTGTTTACGAAGAAAAATATGCAGACCACGAAGAATTTGACCGTATCATGCGTGATGTGGCTGAAATCTTGGAACAAATGGAACACGCTGAAGTGCGCCGTTTGATCACAGAAGATAAGGTTCGTCCTGACGGTCGTAAGGTTGATGAAATCCGTCCTTTGGATGCGGTTGTTGACTTCCTTCCTCGTGTGCACGGTTCAGGTCTCTTTACTCGTGGTCAAACTCAAGCCCTTTCAGTCTTGACCTTGGCTCCGATGGGTGAAACTCAAATCATCGATGGCTTAGATCCAGAGTACAAGAAACGCTTTATGCACCACTATAACTTCCCACAATACTCTGTAGGGGAAACAGGTCGTTATGGTGCGCCAGGTCGTCGTGAAATTGGTCACGGTGCCCTCGGTGAACGTGCTCTTGCTCAAGTCTTGCCAAGTTTGGAAGAATTCCCATATGCGATCCGCTTGGTAGCTGAGGTCTTGGAATCAAACGGTTCTTCATCTCAGGCTTCTATCTGTGCAGGAACTCTTGCCCTTATGGCTGGTGGTGTGCCAATCAAGGCGCCAGTAGCTGGTATTGCTATGGGTCTTATCTCAGATGGAAATAACTATACAGTATTGACAGATATCCAAGGTTTGGAAGACCACTTTGGAGACATGGACTTCAAGGTTGCAGGTACTCGCGACGGGATTACAGCTCTTCAAATGGATATCAAGATTCAAGGGATTACTGCAGAAATCTTGACTGAAGCTCTTGCTCAAGCCAAGAAAGCGCGTTTTGAAATCCTTGATGTCATTGAAGCGACGATTCCAGAAGTTCGTCCAGAATTGGCTCCAACTGCACCGAAAATTGATACAATCAAGATTGATGTAGACAAGATTAAGATTGTTATCGGTAAGGGTGGAGAAACCATCGACAAGATTATCGCTGAAACAGGCGTTAAGATTGATATCGACGAAGAAGGAAATGTGTCTATCTACTCTAGCGACCAAGATGCTATTAACCGTGCAAAAGAAATCATTGCTGGTTTGGTTCGTGAAGCTAAGGTGGACGAAGTTTACCGTGCTAAAGTCGTTCGTATCGAGAAATTTGGTGCCTTTGTTAACCTCTTTGATAAGACAGATGCCCTTGTTCATATCTCTGAGATGGCTTGGACTCGTACCAATAATGTCGAAGACTTGGTAGCAATCGGGGATGAAGTTGATGTTAAGGTTATCAAGATTGATGAAAAAGGACGTGTGGATGCTTCTATGAAAGCCCTTCTTCCTCGCCCTCCAAAACCTGAACGTGATGAAAAAGGCGAAAAGTCTGAGAGACCTCACCGCCCACGTCATCACAAGGACCACAAACCTAAGAAAGAATTTACAGAAACACCAAAAGATTCAGAATAAGAAAAGGAGAAATGTATGGGATGGTGGCGCGAAACCATTGATATCGTAAAAGAAAATGATCCAGCGGCCCGCACCACTTTGGAGGTTTTGCTGACTTATCCAGGTGTCAAGGCCTTGGCGGCCCACCGTCTTTCACATTTTCTCTGGAAGCATGGCTTCAAACTCTTGGCTCGTATGCACAGTCAGTTCTGGCGCTTTTGGACTCAGATTGAGATTCATCCAGGTGCTCAGATCGATTCAGGTGTCTTTATCGACCATGGTTCTGGCTTGGTGATTGGAGAGACAGCTATCGTTGAGACGGGAGTTCTCCTCTATCATGGGGTGACTCTTGGGGGAACAGGGAAAGACTGTGGCAAACGCCATCCAACCGTGCGAAAAGGAGCTTTAATATCTGCTCATGCCCAAGTCATTGGACCCGTTGAAATCGGTGAAAATGCCAAGGTCGGTGCAGCAGCAGTTGTCGTGGCAGACGTGCCTAGTGATGTGACGGTTGTCGGTATTCCGGCCAAGATTGTCCGTGTTCATGGTAAAAAGGATGAGCCGGTCATTCACGAAGTCGAAGAAAAACGAGAGTACTACGTCAATAAACTCGAGCAGGCTAAAGATGTAAGTCACAGATCGTCTGGTTTGTAGAGGATACCTATATGACTCAAGCAAGAAACAAGTTAAGCCAAGAGGAGTTATCTGAGGCGAAAAAACTAATTAACTGTTGCCAAAACTATGACGGTACCTATCGTGATCCCTATCTTTCTAACATGCTTAATTTTGACCCAAACATGCCCGCCTTTTTCCTTTATTATGAAAAAGGCGAACTTGTTGGTCTTTTAACTGTCTATGCTGATGACCAAGATGTGGAGGTGACGATACTGGTTCATCCAGATCATCGCCGTCAGGGAATTGCGCGTGCATTGTTTACTAGTTTTGAGAGAGAAACAGTTTCTTTTTCTATTCGTTCAGTCACTTTTCAGACAGAGCGTGTTTTTCTAGACCGCCATCCTGATTTTGTCAGCAACTGGGGATTGGTCGAGGATGAAGAGACAGAAACTTGGTTAGGTAAGGATAGAAAACCTTATCCGTTAGCAAATGTTTCCAATCTTGAAGTTTTGTTAGCAGATAGTTCGTATCAGGATCAAATTAGTCAGTTAAAATTTCAGGCATTTTCAGAGGAACATGAATCGAGAGAAGTTGTGGATAGATATGTCGCTGAAGCTCTGAAAGATCCAGAAAGTCGCCTATATATTTTGTTAAAAGACGGTCAGGTTATTGGAACTTGCACGGTAGATTTATCGACTAATACGAATTACTTCTACGGTTTAGCAATATCTGAACCTGAACGTGGGAAAGGCTATGGAAGCTACTTAGCAAAATCCCTTGTCAACCAACTAATTGAGCAAAATGATAAGGAAATTCAGATTGCAGTGGAAGATAGCAATGTAGGTGCCAAACGTTTGTATGAAAAAATTGGCTTTGTCAAACAGACTCAGGTGGTTTATCTGAATGAGAAAGGAGCAAGGGATTCCGAAGTGTAGAGACATTCGGACTGAAATTCAATTGAACTCTCAGTGATGAGACTAACTGTTCTTGGATTTTAGCTTTCCTGATTATGATTTATGATTAAAATCTACGACACCATGTCTCGTGATTTGCGAGAATTTGTCCCGATTGAGGACGGCAAAGTAAAGATGTATGTTTGTGGGCCAACCGTGTACAACTATATTCACGTGGGGAATGCCCGTTCGACGGTAGCTTTTGATACGATTCGTCGTTATTTTGAGTATCGTGGGTATGAGGTTGCCTATATTTCCAATTTTACAGATGTAGATGATAAGATTATCAACCGTGCCAAGGAAGAAGGTATCACGCCTCAGGAGGTTGCGGACAAGTACATCGCTGCATTTCGTGAGGATGTGACGGCCTTAGGCGTGAAGCCTGCGACCCGCCATCCGCGTGTAGTGGAGTTTATGGCGGATATCATCCGCTTTGTGGAAGAGTTGATTGAAAAAGGTTTTGCCTATGAGAGCCAAGGGGATGTTTACTTCCGTGTTGAAAGATCCCACAACTATGCTAAATTAGCAAATAAAACATTGGAAGATTTGGAGCTAGGTGCTTCAGGTCGAACCGATGAAGAAACGGCTCGGAAGGAAAATCCTGTAGACTTTGCCCTATGGAAAGCTGCCAAATTAGGCGAGATTTCTTGGGACAGTCCTTGGGGACCTGGTCGTCCGGGCTGGCACATCGAGTGTTCAGTCATGTCAACAGAGATTTTGGGCGACACCATTGATATTCACGGTGGTGGAGCTGACCTTGAGTTTCCTCACCACACCAATGAAATTGCCCAGTCTGAAGCTAAAACAGGCAAGACCTTTGCCAACTACTGGATGCACAATGGTTTTGTCAATATTGACAATGTCAAGATGTCTAAATCTTTGGGGAACTTTATCACTGTTCATGATGCCCTTAAAACTCTTGATGGCCAAGTGCTACGATTTTTCTTTGCGACTCAGCATTACCGTAAACCAATCAACTTTACAGAAAAAGCAGTTCGGGATGCGGAGACCAATCTCAAGTATCTGAAAAACACCTATGAGCAACCATTTACTGGAACTGTAGATGTTCAAGAGTTACAGGACTTTAAAGACAAGTTTGTAGCAGCTATGGATGAGGATTTCAACTCCGCAAACGGTATTACAGTCGTCTTTGAAATGGCCAAATGGATCAATTCAGGCAACTATGATGCAGCTGTCAAGCAAGCTCTTGCAGATATGTTGGAAGTCTTTGGGATTGTCTTTGTTGAGGAAGTATTGGATGTAGAGATTGAAGCCTTGATTCAAAAACGCCAAGAAGCGCGTGCCAATCGGGACTTTGCGACAGCAGACCAAATTCGTGACCAATTGGCTGCTCAAGGGATTAAGCTCCTTGACACCAAAGATGGAGTGAGGTGGACACATGATTGATGTCAATCTCATTAACGGGATTGCGCTAGCTTTTGAAGGAGATGCGGTTTATTCCATGTATATTCGCCGCCACCTCATCCTCAAAGGCATGACCAAACCCAATAAACTCCATCAAGAAGCGACCAAGTATGTTTCAGCCAAGGCTCAAGCTCGCCTGATTGCCCTCATGTTGGAGGAGCAAGTTCTAACGGAAAAAGAAGAAGAAATCTACAAACGTGGTCGCAATACCAATAGCCACACCAAGGCTAAAAATGCTGATGTGGTGACTTACCGTATGTCCACAGGTTTTGAAGCAGTCATGGGTTATCTCCATATGACTGAAAATCTGGAACGTCTTGAGAGCTTGATTTCATGGTGCATCCAAAAAGTGGAGGGCTAGGACATGATAGCAAAAGAATTACAAGACTGGTTTCCTGAAGCTCAGATTTCAGACCAACCAGTAGAGAAAGAAGGCTATCTCACGCTCCCTTTAGCTTCTCAGCAATGGATTTTGCTGGAGGAAGCTGGACTCAGTGAGCGTGAAAAGCAGTTGATTTCGCTTTTGACCCAGCAGGAGCAGGCTCGTTCGCTCAATCCTTGGTATTCTTATCTGGTTGAGGGGAAGGGACAGGCGCCGAAAACTTTTAAAAAGATTCAGTTGGTTTATTGTCATCTTTCCTATTTTCAGCAAGAAAATCTAGCTTCTTGGCTGGATATGATGCGGACTCTTTTTCCGAACTGTCAGACAGTGCTACAGGTCGGAGCTCAGGACTATGTTTTCGTACTTCAACAAGACAAATACACCTCTGTACGTGCTATTTTAAGTGATACGATTGAAGCGGTTGAGTATGACTTTGGACTTCGTCTCTCTATCATGTTGGGCCAGATTTGGTCTCAGACAGGCCATCAAACTCTATCAGACTTAATCAAAGCAGAGCGCGATTTGTTTAAGACTTGGTGGCGTCATGGTCACCAAGGTGTTCATACCTTTTCTCAGCTTTATCTTTGGAGTATGGGAGAAAGGCTTGTGGACTTGAAGGCAATAAAGGAGTGTCTACACCAGATGATTTTGGATCAAGACCAGATTCAGGAGATTGTTCTCTCTCTTTGGGAAAATAGTGCTGTTCTCACTAAAACAGCCCAGCAACTCTATCTGCACCGCAATTCTCTCCAATACAAGATTGATAAATGGGAAGAATTGACAGGGCTTCAGTTGAAGGAATTGACTGACCTGACCTTGTGTTATCAGTTGATTTTACCAGATATTTTATAAAGTTTTGTGCAAGTTGCACAGAACTTTTTTATTTTTTTGGTCACCTTGCCATAGAAAAGTAAAGCGTTTTCATCTATAATAAAACTATCAAAAGACAAAAGGAGTTCACCTCATGGTAGAATTGAATCTTAAAAACATTTACAAAAAATATCCAAATAGCGAACACTACTCAGTTGAAGACTTCAACTTGGACATCAAAGACAAAGAATTTATCGTTTTCGTAGGTCCTTCAGGATGTGGTAAATCAACAACTCTTCGTATGATTGCTGGTCTTGAAGACATCACAGAAGGTACTGCATCTATCGATGGCGTGGTTGTCAACGACGTAGCTCCAAAAGACCGTGATATCGCCATGGTATTCCAAAACTACGCTCTTTACCCACACATGACTGTTTATGACAACATGGCTTTCGGTTTGAAATTGCGTAAATACAGCAAAGAAGACATCGACAAACGTGTGCAAGAAGCAGCAGCAATCCTTGGTTTGAAAGAATTCTTGGATCGTAAACCAGCTGACCTTTCAGGTGGTCAACGTCAACGTGTTGCCATGGGTCGTGCTATCGTCCGTGATGCAAAAGTATTCTTGATGGACGAACCTTTGTCAAACTTGGATGCCAAACTTCGTGTATCAATGCGTGCTGAAATCGCTAAAATCCACCGTCGTATCGGAGCTACAACTATCTACGTAACTCACGACCAAACAGAAGCGATGACACTTGCAGACCGTATCGTTATCATGTCAGCAACTAAGAACCCTGCTGGTACAGGTACTATCGGACGTGTAGAGCAAATCGGTACTCCTCAAGAAGTTTACAAAAACCCAGTTAACAAATTCGTAGCAGGATTCATCGGAAGCCCAGCTATGAACTTCATCAACGTGAAATTGGTTGGTAGCGAAATTGTTTCTGACGGTTTCCGTTTGAAAGTTCCAGAAGGAGCATTGAAAGTTCTTCGTGAAAAAGGCTACGAAGGTAAAGAATTGATCTTCGGTATCCGTCCAGAAGACGTGAATGCAGAACCTGCTTTCCTTGAAACATTCCCAGAATCAGTTGTCAAAGCTACTATCTCTGTATCAGAATTGCTTGGTTCAGAATCTCACCTTTACTGCCAAGTTGGTAAAGATGAATTTGTTGCTAAAGTTGACGCTCGTGACTACTTGCAAACAGGTGCAACAGTTGAACTTGGATTTGACTTGAACAAAGCACACTTCTTCGATGTAGAAACTGAAAAAACAGTTTACTAAGATAAATAAAACTCAAAACACTGCTAGAGAAATCTGGCAGTGTTTTTTGAGATTGCGTAGAAAAAACTCTCCAATTTAACTGGAGAGTGGCTGTTTATTCTGCAGCTTGTTGCCAACGTTTTGCTAGCATATGAGACAGGCTAGAGATTGCTAGGTTAAAGCTGAAGTAGATGAGGGCAATTAAGATATAAAGACTGAAGACTTGCTCTGGTTCGAAATAACGGCCCATAAGAATTTGGCTAGCTCCAAAGAGTTCTTGTAGGGCGATAACAGAGTAGAGAAGACTGGTATCCTTAATCACAGTTACAAACTGAGAAATGATGGCTGGCAGCATTTTACGGATTGCTTGTGGGAGAATGATGTGGTAGAGGATTTGGGCTGATGTAAATCCTTGTGCCATTCCTGCTTCGTACTGGCCCTTGTCCACGGCATTGAGACCACCTCGGATAATCTCAGCCAAGGCTGCTGATGTAAAGAGAGTAAAGGCAGTGATTCCTGCTGGTGTGGATTTCATCTTGAAAACCAAAAAGATAGTGAAAATCCAGAGGAGGTTGGGAACGTTACGCACAAATTCGATGTAAATGCTGGAAATGATGCGCAAGATAGGATTTTTCCCATTTCTCATGACTGCTAGAACTGTACCGATAAGTGTAGCGAGGACGATGGCAATCAGAGAAATGTAGAGGGTCAAGCCAAATCCTTTAAAGATAAAGACTAGGTTATCTGGGGTCAAAACTTCTAAAATGGATTCCATAGTAACCTCCTAAAGTGAATAGGCTTTTTTATTGGCTTGCTCCATTTTGCGACCAAACTGGGCAACAGGAAAGCAAAGAGAAAAGTAGAGAAGGGCAGCTCCTAAAAATGCTGGAATGTAGTTTCCGTTAAGTGCTGACCAAGACTTGGTCACAAACATCAAGTCCACTCCAGAGATGATAGCGACGGTGGAGGTGTTTTTGATGAGGTTGACGATTTGGTTGGTCAAAGGAGGAAGAATGATACGGAAGGCCTGAGGTAAGATAATCAGACGCATGGCACTGATATAGGTAAAACCTTGCGACAAGGCGGCTTCCATCTGACCGCTAGGAATCGACTGAATACCTGAGCGAATCACCTCAGCGATATAGGCTCCGTGATAGAGTCCCACGCAGAGAACAGCTGTCCAATAAATCGGAATCATGATGATATGGTCACTGACAAGAGGTAGGCCATAAAAAACGATAACAAACTGCACCAAGAGGGGAGTGTTTTGGTAAAACTCCACAAAGATGCGAGCTAAAATACGCAAAATAGGACGTTTGCTGGTTGACATGGCTCCAAAGAAGATGCCCAAAACCATGGCGAGGATAAAGGATCCGATTGCTAGGGCAAGAGTGAAGAGGAAACCATTGAAAAATTGTCCAAAATCCTGAAAATAGGCAGTCCAAGATGATAAATCTGTCATGGGGTGTCCTCCTTAATCTGCAGTATGGCTGGATGGTTTCAGCTTGTAACGGTCATAGAGTTTTTGCAAACTGCCATCCTTGCTCCATTTGGTGACCAAGTTATCGAGATAGTCGTTGAGCTCGGTATTTGATTTCTTGGTGACGATACCGTAGTCAGATGGCTTGAAACTATCATCTAGTAGTTCTGTGCGCTTGCTGATGTAGCCAGACAGAATCGAGCGGTCAACGGAAAAGGCATCGATACGATGAGCGTGTAGGGAAGTAATCAATTCTGGGTAGGAACCAAGTTCGACGAATTTAAACTTCAGACCTTTCTTTTTACCCAGTTCAGTAATCAGGCGTTGGGTGATGGAACCTTGGGCGACTCCGATGGTTTTGCCGTTTAGGTCCTCAATCTTTTTGATTTTGGCAGATTTATTGACCAAAAATCCAGATGCGTCCGTGTAGTAGGGACTGGTAAAGTTGTAGAGTTTTTTGCGTTCGTCTGTAATGGTGAAGGTTGCGATATCCATATCAACCTGTTCATTGTCTAGGAGGGGTCCACGAGTTTGCGCTGTAACAGGTACATAGCGAACCTTGACCTTGAGCTCATCAGCTACCATCTTGGCCAAGTCGGTTTCGATACCAGAATAGGTTCCTGTCTTGGGATCCTTGTAGCCAAAATTGGGAACGTCTTGTTTGACACCGACAACCAGTTCGCCTCTTTTTTGAATATCTGCGACACTGGTATCAGCCTGGACTGGTTTTGCAGCAGCAAGGCCGAAAAGGCTAATCAATAATGCGGATAAAAAGAATTTCTTTTTCATAGGCGCCTCCTTATTTGACTTTGTCACTTTCGTGGTTGATGATTTTGCTGAGGAATTGTTGGGCACGAGGTTCGCTTGGATTGTCGAAAAAGTCATCAACATCTGTCGTATCTACCAAAACTTCTCCGTCAGCCATAAAGATGATGCGGTCAGCAACTTCACGGGCAAAGCCCATTTCATGAGTAACGACAATCATATTCATACCATCGTGGGCCAATTTTTGCATAACCGCTAGAACATCGCCGATAGTTTCAGGGTCAAGAGCAGATGTTGGTTCATCAAAGAGGAGGAGTTCAGGATGCATAGCGAGTCCACGTGCGATGGCAATCCGTTGCTTTTGTCCACCAGACAGCATAGCTGGATATGAATCTTTCTTGTCCCACATATTTACAAATTCCAGATATTTTTGGGCTGTTTTTTCAGCTTCTTTTTTATCAATTCCTAGAACTTTTATAGGTGCAAGTGTTACGTTTTCTAACACTGTTTTATGCGGATAGAGGTTAAAATGTTGGAAAACCATGCCGACTTCCTTGCGAAGAGGTACCAAATCTTTCTGGCTGGCACCAGCAACTTGGTGACCATTTACTAGAAGGCTTCCCTTGTCAACAGCCTCCAAACCATTGATAGTGCGGATAAGAGTGGATTTTCCAGAACCAGATGGTCCGAGTAGGACAACGACTTGCCCTTTTTCAAAACGGAGATTGATGTCGCGGAGTGCGTGGTAGTCTCCGTAATATTTTTCGACGTGTTCAAATTCTACTAAAGCCATAAGTAATCTCCTTTGTGTTAGATTTTATAACATGATTTTACACCAAAAAATTTGTCTTGTCAAATCATATCTGAAAAAATTCACTAAAATTTTATAAAAAAGCAATCAGGATAGAGAAAAAGCCTAAATCATGTTATAATGAAGCAATAGAATTCTTAGAAAGAGTGGATGTCTTGTTGATAACACCTACTTATGAATGGCAGTTTGCCCCGCAGGTAGAAGATGCGGATTTTACAAAAATAGCCAAAAAGGCTGGACTGGGTCCTGAAGTGGCTCGGTTATTATTTGAGAGAGGGATTCAGGACCAAGAAAGTCTGAAGAAGTTTTTAGAACCTTCCTTGGAGGACTTGCACGACCCTTATCTGCTCCATGATATGGATAAGGCAGTGGAGCGGATTCGTCAGGCCATTGAAGAAGGGGGAAATATTCTTGTCTATGGAGACTACGATGCAGATGGCATGACTTCGGCTTCGATTGTTAAGGAAAGTTTGGAACAGCTTGGTGCCGAGTGCCGGGTTTATCTGCCCAATCGTTTTACCGACGGTTATGGACCTAATGCCAGTGTTTACAAATATTTTATCGAGCAAGAAGGAATTTCCTTGATTGTGACGGTTGATAATGGGGTTGCTGGTCATGAAGCCATTGAACTGGCCCAGTCTATGGGAGTAGATGTCATTGTGACAGACCATCATTCCATGCCTGAAACCTTACCAGATGCCTATGCTATTGTCCATCCTGAACATCCGGATGCGAACTATCCTTTCAAATATTTGGCTGGTTGTGGAGTTGCTTTCAAGCTGGCTTGTGCCCTTTTAGAAGAAGTACAAGTGGAATTGCTTGATTTGGTCGCTATCGGAACTATTGCAGATATGGTGAGTTTGACGGATGAGAACCGTATCTTGGTTCAGTATGGTCTGGAAATGTTGGGACACACTCAGCGTATTGGTCTACAAGAAATGCTAGACATGGCTGGGATTGCCGCCAACGAAGTAACAGAAGAAACGGTTGGTTTTCAGATTGCCCCTCGTTTGAATGCCTTGGGCCGCTTGGATGATCCCAATCCTGCCATTGATTTGTTGACTGGATTTGACGACGAGGAAGCTCACGAGATTGCCCTCATGATTCACCAGAAAAACGAAGAGCGCAAGGAAATCGTCCAGTCTATCTATGAAGAAGCTAAGACCATGGTGGACCCTGAGAAGAAGGTCCAAGTCTTGGCCAAGGAAGGCTGGAATCCTGGGGTTCTAGGAATCGTGGCTGGTCGTTTGTTGGAAGAACTAGGGCAGACAGTCATCGTTCTCAATATAGAGGACGGTCGTGCAAAGGGTAGTGCTCGTAGTGTGGAAGCGGTCGATATTTTTGAGGCGCTGGATCCCCATCGAGACCTCTTTATCGCCTTTGGTGGCCATGCTGGCGCAGCAGGAATGACGCTGGAAGTGGAGAAACTCTCAGATTTATCTCAGGTTTTGGAAGATTATGTCCGTGAAAAAGGAGCAGATGCTGCTGGCAAGAACAAGTTAAATCTAGATGAAGAGCTGGATTTGGAGACACTTAGCTTGGAAACGGTCAAAAGTTTTGAACGTTTGGCACCTTTTGGCATGGACAATCAGAAACCTGTCTTTTATATAAAGGATTTTCAGGTCGAAAGTGCCCGTACTATGGGGGCAGGCAATGCTCATCTCAAGTTAAAAATTACCAAGGGTGAGGCTAGTTTTGAAGTGGTGGCCTTTGGACAAGGTAGATGGGCAACAGAATTTGCTCAAACCAAGAATCTAGAGCTGGCAGTCAAATTGTCTGTCAACCAATGGAATGGTCAAACTGCCTTGCAGTTGATGATGGTGGATGCGCGTGTCGAGGGTGTTCAACTTTTTAACATCCGTGGGAAGAATGCAGTCTTGCCAGAAGGAGTTCCAGTCTTGGATTTTGCTGGAGAACTGCCAAATCTGGCGGATAGTGAAGCTGTTATCTTAAAAACCGTTCCTGAGGATATTACTCTGTTGAAGACCATTTTTCAGGAACAGAATTTCTCTGCTGTCTATTTCAAAAATGATATTGACAAGGCCTACTATCTGACAGGGTATGGGACTAGAGAGCAGTTTGCCAAATTGTACAAGACAATCTATCAGTTTCCAGAGTTTGATATTCGCTACAAACTGAAAGATTTGGCTACTTATCTTAATATTCAACAAATCTTGCTAGTCAAGATGATTCAAGTATTTGAAGAGCTAGGCTTTGTGACGATCAAAGATGGGGTCATGACAGTGAATAAAGAGGCGCCAAAGCGGGAAATCGGAGAAAGTCAGATTTACCAAAATCTCAAACAAACTGTCAAAGATCAAGAAATGATGGCTCTTGGAACAGTTCAGGAAATCTATGATTTCTTAATGGAAAAAAGTGAATAGAGATAGAAAGAGTTGGTTTGCTGACTCTTTTTATATTCATGAATAAGCTCCAATTGGAGTCGGTTTTGTGTTATAATGAGGAAAGAGGACTAGTTGGCAGATAAACTGGTCAGTTGGCAGATAAACTGGTCAAAGGAAATCCTAGAGGTGTCAAATGGATAAGCTGAAGAAAAAGAGATTACGAGCGGACTATAAAAAGCAAGAAAGACAAAAATTCGAAGAAAGTTTGCCCCTGTCAAGGGAGCTCTTTTTTGACTTGTTTGACTTTTTGGATGTAGAGCTTGAATATCAAGCTTGTCAAGACGATTTTTTATTAACACAAACATTTCTAGAAGAGCACAATGTGGATGTCGAAACAGTTAGAGACTTTTTAGAAACAAATGGAGCCTACTGTGACTGCGAAGTGCTATTCAATGTCGCGGAAAGATTTGAAGAGTGACAGGAAGCTAGTCAGAAAACATTCTTTTGAGGAGCTTGTAGTTCTCACTTGTTTGTGCATTTGAGAAGAGTTATTTATAGTTCTTTAACTGGAAACCTTCATTTTGAAAATCATCAAAAAAATGGTATAATAGTAGGAAAAGATTCGGCTAAAAGTAATAGTGCTTTTAGAATAAAAGGGTAAGTAACCCTATAATCAAGATAAACTAAGATTTTGGAGGAAAAATGAGTAATATTAGTTTAACAACACTTGGTGGTGTACGTGAAAATGGGAAAAATATGTACATTGCTGAAATTGGAGAGTCCATTTTTGTTTTGAATGTAGGGTTAAAATATCCCGAAAATGAACAATTAGGGGTTGATGTGGTGATTCCAAAGATGGATTACCTTTTTGAAAATAGCGACCGTATTGCTGGGGTTTTCTTGACCCACGGGCATGCGGATGCCATTGGTGCTCTGCCTTATCTCTTGACAGAGGCTAAAGTTCCTGTATTTGGGTCTGAGTTGACCATTGAGTTGGCCAAACTCTTTGTCAAAGGAAATGATGCCGTTAAGGAATTTAATGATTTCCATGTCATTGATGAGAATACGGAGATTGATTTTGGTGGGACAGTGGTTTCCTTCTTCCCTACGACTTACTCCGTTCCAGAGAGCCTGGGAATTGTCTTGAAGACAGCTGAAGGTAGCATCGTTTATACAGGTGACTTCAAATTTGACCAGACAGCTAGTGAATCCTATGCGACAGACTTCGCTCGTTTGGCAGAAATCGGTCGTGACGGCGTCCTGGCTCTCCTCAGTGATTCGGCCAATGCGGACAGCAATATTCAGGTGGCTAGTGAAAGTGAAGTTAGGGATGAAATTACCCAAACCATTGCTGACTGGGAAGGTCGTATCATCGTTGCAGCTGTTTCCAGTAACCTTTCTCGTATCCAGCAGATTTTTGATGCTGCGGATAAAACAGGTCGACGTATTGTCTTGACAGGATTTGATATTGAAAATATCGTCCGCACAGCGATTCGTCTCAAGAAGTTGTCTTTAGCCAACGAAATTCTCTTGATTAAGCCGAAAGATATGTCTCGCTTTGAAGACCATGAGTTGATTATTCTTGAGACAGGTCGTATGGGTGAACCTATCAATGGACTTCGTAAGATGTCGATTGGTCGCCATCGTTATGTAGAAATCAAGGATGGGGACCTGGTCTATATTGCTACGGCTCCGTCTATTGCTAAAGAAGCCTTCGTTGCGCGTGTGGAAAACATGATTTACCAAGCTGGAGGGGTTGTCAAACTGATCACTCAAAGCTTGCGTGTGTCAGGGCACGGAAATGCGCGTGATTTGCAGTTGATGATCAATCTCTTGCAACCCAAGTATCTCTTCCCGATTCAAGGGGAATACCGTGAGTTAGATGCCCATGCTAAGGCTGCTATGGCAGTTGGGATGTTGCCAGAACGCATTTTTATCCCTAAAAAGGGGACCAGCATGGCTTATGAGAATGGGGACTTTGTCCCAGCTGGCGCGGTTTCGGCAGGGGATGTTTTGATTGACGGAAATGCCATCGGTGATGTTGGTAATGTGGTTCTTCGTGACCGTAAGGTCTTGTCAGAAGATGGAATTTTCATCGTCGCAATCACAGTTAACCGTCGTGAGAAGAAAATTGTAGCCAAGGCTCGTGTTCATACGCGTGGATTTGTTTATCTCAAGAAGAGTCGCGATATTCTTCGTGAAAGTTCAGAATTGATTAACCAGACGGTAGAAGACTATCTTCAAGGAGATGACTTTGACTGGGCAGATCTTAAAGGGAAGGTTCGTGATAATCTGACCAAGTATCTCTTTGATCAAACTAAGCGTCGTCCAGCTATTTTACCAGTAGTCATGGAAGCAAAATAAGCGATGAAATAAACGGAGAGAAAGTCGAATTTCGGCTTTTTCTTATAGAAAAATAGAGGAAAAATTATGGCAGTAATGAAAATCGAGTATTACTCACAAGTTTTGGATATGGAGTGGGGAGTGAATGTCCTCTATCCTGATGCTAATCGAGTGGAAGAACCAGATTGTAAAGACATTCCAGTCTTGTACCTCTTGCACGGGATGTCTGGTAATCATAATAGTTGGCTCAAGCGGACCAACGTAGAACGCTTACTTCGAGGAACCAATCTCATCGTTGTTATGCCCAATACCAGCAACGGTTGGTATACCGATACCCAGTATGGTTTTGACTATTACACAGCTCTAGCAGAGGAATTGCCACAGGTTTTGAAACGCTTCTTCCCTAACATGACCAGCAAGCGTGAAAAGGCCTTTATCGCTGGTCTCTCTATGGGAGGCTACGGCTGTTTCAAATTGGCTCTTGCTACAAATCGTTTTTCTCATGCGGCTAGTTTTTCAGGTGCTCTTAGCTTTCAAGATTTTTCTCCTGAGAGCCAAGATTTGGGAACACCAGCTTATTGGAGAGGTGTTTTTGGAGAGATTAAAGACTGGACAGCTAGTCCTTATTCTCTTGAAAGTCTGGCTAAAAAATCGGATAAAAAGACCAAACTTTGGGCTTGGTGTGGCGAGCAGGATTTCTTGTACGAAGCCAATAATCTCGCAGTGAAAAATCTCAAAAAACTGGGATTTGATGTGACCTATAGCCATAGTGCTGGAACTCACGAATGGTACTACTGGGAAAAACAATTGGAACGGTTCTTAGCAACCCTACCAATCGATTTCAAATTAGAAGAGAGATTAAGCTAGTTTAGTTTGTATTACTCTTTCAATAACCATGTCTTCTATGGAATAGAAACTAAAATATGTTTTTACTAGACTTTCTAAACAAAAATAGTAGAATAGTAGTTAAATTCTATTATTGTTGGAAAGAGAGTAAGAGATGTACCGTTATCAAATTGGCATTCCCGCATTAGAATATGATCAGTTTGTCAAAGACCATGAATTAGGCAATGTATTACAAAGTAGTGCTTGGGAAGAAGTTAAGTCTGATTGGCAACATGAGAAGTTTGGTGTTTACAGGGAAGAAAAATTACTGGCGACAGCTAGTATTTTGATTAAAACTCTTCCTCTAGGTTATAGAATGTTTTATATCCCAAGAGGTCCTGTATTAGATTATAAGGATGCTGAACTCTTGAACTTTGTTCTTCAATCCATTAAGTCCTATGCTCGAAGCAAGAGAGCGATTTTTGTGATTTTTGACCCAAGTATTTGCCTATCGCAAAGTTCAATCAAGCATGAAAAAATAGAATATCCTGAAAATATGGCTATTATTGAAAATTTGCAAAGAATGGGAGTAAGGTGGTCAGGAAAGACCGATGGAATGGGAGATACCATTCAGCCTCGTATTCAGGCAAAAGTATACAAGGAAAATTTTACAGAAGATAAACTTTGCAAGTCAACAAAACAAGCTATTCGATCCGCTCGAAATAAGGGTGTAGAGATTCAGATTGGTAGAGATGAATTGTTAGAATCTTTCTCGTTTTTGATGAAAAAAACTGAGAAGCGAAAAGATATCCATTTGAGGAATGAAGCCTATTATAAAAAATTGTTAGATAATTTTAAGGACAAGGCCTATATCACCTTGGCAACCTTGGATGTTTCTAAACGTTCGCAAGAATTAGAAGAACAGTTAGCGAAAAACAGAGCCTTGGAAGAGACCTTTACTGAGTCGACTCGAACTTCAAAAGTAGAAGCGCAGAAGAAGGAAAAAGAACGTTTGTTAGAGGAATTGACTTTCCTGCAGGAATATATGGATGCAGGTCAAGCAAGAGTTCCTTTAGCAGCTACCTTGACTTTAGAATTCGGACAAACTTCTGTCAATCTATACGCAGGAATGGATGAAGATTTTAGACGTTATAAAGCTCCTATTTTGACTTGGTATGAGACAGCTCGATATTCCTTTGAACGTGGCATTTTATGGCAAAATTTAGGAGGCGTCGAGAATGCTTTAGATGGTGGACTCTATCGTTTTAAAGCTAATTTTAATCCAACGATCGAAGAATACTTGGGTGAATTTACAATGCCTACCCATCCTCTCTATCCTCTGTTAAGACTTGCTCTTGATTTCCGTAAAACATTAAGAAAAAAACATAGAAAGTAAGTATATGGCACTAATTACACTCACGAAAGAAGAGTTTCAGGCTTATTCTGATCAGGTTTCTTCTCGTTCCTTTATGCAATCTGTTCAAATGGGGGACTTGTTAGAAAAAAGAGGGGCTCGAATTGTTTATCTTGCGTTGAAACAAGAAGGAGAAATTCAAGTTGCAGCTCTGGTTTATAGCTTGCCCATGCTGGGTGGCCTACATATGGAGATCAATTCGGGGCCGATTTATACCCAACAAGATGCTCTTCCAGTTTTTTATGAAGAGTTAAAAGAATATGCCAAGCAAAATGGTGTATTAGAGTTGCTTGTAAAACCTTATGAAACTTATCAAACTTTTGATGGTGAAGGTAATCCAATAGATGCTGAGAAAAAAAGTATTATTCAAGATTTGACTGATTTAGGTTATCAATTTGATGGTTTAAAAACAGGTTACCCAGGTGGAGAACCGGATTGGTTATATTGTAAAGATTTGAATGAGCTAACTGAAAAGACCTTGCTTAACAGTTTTAGTAAAAAGGGGAAAGCTTTGGTGAAAAAGGCTGATACATTTGGTATTCAGTTGAAAAAATTAAATCGTGAAGAACTTTCAATTTTTAAAGATATAACAAAAACAACCTCTGAACGTCGAGAATATAGTGATAAAAGTTTAGAATATTATGAGCATTTTTATGACTCTTTTGGAGAAAAAGCCGAGTTTGTAATTGCTATTCTAAATTTAGGAGAATATATACAAAATTTAATACATAAGCAAAAAGAATTATCTGAAAAAATAGCTACCTCATTACTCTTATTAGAACAATATCCAGATTCTGCACAAAAGAAAAAAGAACACAAAGAGTTGGCTAGGCAGTATGAAAGCTTTGAAGTTCGAAAAGCAGAAGCACGAGAGTTGATTAAAAAATATGGAGAGAAAGATCTTGTCTTAGCAGGTAGTTTATTTATTTATATGCCTCAAGAAACGACCTATCTTTTTAGTGGTTCCTATACTGAGTTTAATAAATTTTATGCACCAGCTTTGCTTCAGAAATATGTTATGTTGGAAAGCATAAAACGTGGGATCCCTAAATACAACTTTCTAGGGATTCAAGGGATTTTTGATGGTAGTGATGGTGTTTTGCGTTTTAAACAAAATTTTAATGGCTATATTGTACGTAAAGCAGGAACTTTCCGTTATCATCCATCGCCTTTAAAATACAAAGCTATTCAGTTATTCAAAAAAATATTAGGACATTAAGATGAAAAAGCCAGTATTTAGCTTTCTTTCAGCTTGTTTTAGTAAAATAAAGTTTATTTGCTAGAAAGGTGGAGAGATATGCGTTGGCTTTTTCGTTTGATAGGGGCTTTCTTTTCTTTTGTGTGGCGTTTGTTTTGGCGCCTGGTTTGGATAGCTTTTCTTTTGTGTGCTTTTGCTTTTGGACTTCTCTGGTATCTTAACGGAGATTTTCAAGGAGCGCTAAAGCAAGCAGAACGGTCAGTAAAAATTGGTCAACAAAGTATCGACCAATGGAAAAAAACAGGGGAACTGCCTAAGTTGAACCAGACAGATAGCCACCAACATTCTGAAGGAAGGTGGCCGCAGGCTTCTGCTCGTATTTACCTAGATCCGCAGATGGATTCACGCTTTCAAGGAGCTTATGTAGAAGCGATTAAGAATTGGAATCAAACGGGTGCTTTTCATTTTGAAATCGTGACTGAGGCCAGTAAGGCAGATATTATGGCTACGGAGATGAATGACGGAGGCACTCCTGTGGCAGGAGAAGCGGAAAGTCAGACCAATCTCTTAACGGGGCAATTCTTGTCTGTCACGGTACGGTTGAATCACTATTATCTGTCCAATCCTAACTATGGCTATTCCTATGAGCGCCTTGTCCATACTGCAGAACATGAGTTGGGGCATGCGATTGGCTTGGACCATACAGATGAGAAGTCTGTCATGCAACCTGCAGGTTCTTTTTATGGTATCCAGGAAGAGGATGTTGCAAACCTTCGAAAATTATATGAGACCAATGAGTAGGGGACTAACTTTCCCTACTTTTTTGCTATAATGGAATTATGAATAACTTGATTAAATCAAAATTAGAGCTCTTGCCGACCAGCCCTGGTTGTTACATTCACAAGGATAAAAACGGCACCATTATCTATGTAGGAAAGGCTAAAAATCTGCGTAACCGCGTGAGGTCTTATTTCCGTGGAAGTCATGATACTAAGACAGAGGCTCTAGTGTCTGAAATTGTGGATTTTGAATTTATCGTTACGGAGTCTAATATTGAGGCACTTCTCCTAGAAATCAACCTGATCAAGGAAAACAAGCCCAAGTACAATATCATGCTAAAGGATGATAAGTCCTATCCTTTCATCAAAATCACCAATGAACGCTATCCTCGTTTGATTATTACTCGACAGGTTAAGAAGGACGGAGGTCTCTACTTTGGTCCCTATCCAGATGTGGGGGCAGCCAATGAAATCAAGCGATTACTGGATCGGATTTTCCCTTTTAGAAAGTGTACAAATCCGCCCTCTAAGGTCTGTTTTTACTACCATATCGGTCAATGTATGGCTCATACCATCTGTAAGAAAGATGAGGACTATTTCAAGTCTATGGCTCAGGAGGTTTCTGATTTCCTAAAAGGGCAGGATGATCAAATTATCGATGACCTCAAGGGGAAGATGGCAATGGCAGCCCAGTCTATGGAGTTTGAACGTGCGGCAGAATACCGTGACCTGATTCAGGCTATTGGAACACTTCGAACCAAGCAACGGGTCATGGCCAAGGATCTCCAAAATCGGGATGTCTTTGGCTACTATGTGGACAAGGGCTGGATGTGTGTTCAGGTTTTCTTTGTTCGTCAGGGCAAGCTTATTGAGCGCGATGTCAATCTTTTTCCCTACTACAACGATCCGGATGAGGACTTCTTGACCTATGTGGGACAATTCTATCAAGAAAAATCCCACCTGGTTCCCAATGAGGTACTGATTCCACAGGATATTGACGAAGAAGCGGTTAAGGCCTTGGTGGATACCAAGATTCTTAAGCCTCAGCGTGGAGAGAAAAAGCAACTGGTCAATTTGGCTATAAAGAATGCTCGAGTCAGCCTAGAGCAGAAATTCAACCTGCTAGAGAAATCTGTCGAAAAGACACAGGGGGCTATTGAAAATCTAGGACGCTTGCTCCAAATCCCAACCCCAGTTCGTATCGAATCTTTCGATAACTCCAACATCATGGGGACCAGTCCTGTTTCAGCCATGGTGGTCTTTGTTAACGGCAAACCAAGTAAAAAAGATTACCGTAAGTATAAAATCAAGACCGTAGTCGGGCCAGACGACTATGCCAGTATGAGAGAAGTCATTCGCAGGCGCTATGGCCGAGTACAGCGTGACGGTTTGACTCCTCCAGATTTGATTGTCATTGACGGGGGACAAGGTCAGGTCAATATCGCCAAGCAAGTCATCCAAGAGGAGCTGGGCTTGGATATTCCCATTGCAGGTCTGCAAAAGAATGACAAGCACCAAACCCATGAATTGCTTTTTGGAGATCCGCTTGAGGTGGTGGAGTTATCTCGCAATTCTCAGGAATTTTTCCTCCTCCAACGCATTCAAGATGAGGTGCACCGCTTTGCCATCACCTTCCATCGCCAACTGCGCTCCAAAAATTCTTTTTCATCACAACTGGATGGAATTGAAGGGCTGGGACCTAAACGCAAGCAAAATCTTATGAAGCATTTCAAATCTCTAACTAAAATCAAGGAAGCCAGTGTGGATGAGATTGTCGAAGTTGGGGTGCCAAGAACAGTCGCAGAAGCTGTGCAGAGGAAGTTGAACCCGCAGGAGGCAGAAGCCTTGCCTCAAGTGGCGGAAGAAAGAGTAGATTACCAAACGGAAGGAAACCACAATGAAACATAAAATCGCAATTTTATCAGATATTCATGGAAATGCGACGGCTTTAGAAGCAGTGATTGCAGATGCTAAAAATCAAGGAGTCAGTGAATACTGGCTTCTGGGAGATATTTTTCTTCCCGGTCCAGGTGCAAGTGACTTGGTAGCCCTGCTAAAGGACCTTCCTATCACAGCCAGTGTTCGAGGCAATTGGGATGATTGTGTCCTTGAGGCCTTGGATGGTGAATATGGTTTGGAACATCCACAAGAAATCCAGTCAATGCGAATGACCCAGTTTTTGATGGAGCGAATGGATCCTGCAACGATTGTCTGGTTACGAAGCTTGCCTTTGCTGGAAAAGAAAGAGGTTGCTGGGTTGCGCTTTTCTATCTCTCATAATTTACCTGACAAAAATTATGGGGGTGACTTGTTGGTTGGGAATGATACAGAAAAATTTGACCAACTGCTAGATGAGGAAACGGACGTGGCAGTCTATGGTCATGTCCACAAGCAGTTGCTTCGTTACGGCAGTCAAGGGCAACAAATCATCAATCCAGGGTCGATTGGCATGCCCTATTTTAATTGGGAGGCGTTAAAAAATCACCGTGCCCAGTATGCCGTGATAGAAGTTGAAGATGGGGAATTGGTAAATATCCTATTTCGTAAAGTCGCTTATGACTATGAAGCGGAGTTGGAGTTGGCCAAATTCAAGGGGCTTCCTTTTATCGAAATGTATGAAGAGCTACGACGAGAAGACAACTATCAGGGGCACAATCTGAAACTCTTAGCCAATTTAATAGAAAAGCATGGGTATGTAGAGGATGTGAAGAATTTCTTGGAGGCTATAAAGTCAGAATATAAGATGGACTAGTTTCTTTAAGCAGCTGAAAATTAATTGGAACTGGATGAGGGGATTCCTGATTTAAATGGTTTTCTTCATTCGGTTGCTTATCCTTGTTCCAGTTTGTTTCTACGAAAAATCTCTGCAAGCTCTTTCAAATTATGGTAGAATGGAAGCAGTAGAATTAGAAAAGGAAATCGATTATGAAATTTCTTGAATTAAACAAAAAACGTCATGCGACTAAGCATTTCACTGATAAGCCGGTTGATCCAAAAGATGTGCGTACGGCTATCGAAATTGCAACCTTGGCACCAAGTGCCCACAACAGCCAGCCATGGAAATTTGTAGTGGTGCGTGAGAAAAATGCCGAACTAGCAAAATTGGCTTACGGTTCAAACTTTGAACAGGTATCATCAGCGCCTGTAACTATTGCCTTGTTTACAGACACAGATTTGGCTAAACGTGCTCGTAAGATCGCTCGTGTTGGTGGTGCTAATAACTTTTCTGAAGAGCAACTTCAATACTTTATGAAAAATTTACCTGCGGAATTTGCCCGTTACAGTGAGCAACAAGTCAGCGACTACCTAGCCCTCAATGCAGGTTTGGTTGCTATGAACTTGATTCTCGCTCTTACAGACCAAGGAATTGGATCAAATATGATTCTTGGATTTGACAAATCAAAAGTCAACGAAGTTTTGGATATCGAAGACCGTTTCCGCCCAGAACTCTTGATCACAGTGGGTTACACAGACGAAAAATTGGAACCAAGTTACCGCTTGCCAGTAGATGAAATCATCGAGAAAAGATAGAAAGAAGAAAGAAATGACAACAATTGATTTTACAGCAGAAGTAGAAAAACGCAAAGAAGACCTCTTGGCTGACTTGTTTAGCCTTTTGGAAATCAACTCTGAACGTGATGATAGCAAGGCTGATGCCCAGCATCCATTTGGGCCTGGTCCAGTAAAAGCCTTGGAAAAATTCCTTGAAATCGCAGACCGCGATGGCTACCCAACTAAAAATGTTGATAACTACGCAGGACATTTTGAGTTTGGTGATGGCGAAGAAGTTCTCGGAATCTTTGCCCACATGGACGTGGTGCCAGCTGGTAGCGGTTGGGACACAGACCCTTACACACCAACTATCAAAGATGGTCGTCTCTATGCGCGTGGGGCTTCAGATGATAAGGGACCTACAACAGCTTGTTACTATGGCTTGAAAATCATCAAAGAATTAGGCCTTCCAACTTCTAAGAAAGTCCGCTTTATCGTCGGAACAGACGAAGAATCAGGCTGGGCAGACATGGACTACTACTTCGAGCACGTAGGACTTGCAAAACCAGACTTCGGTTTCTCTCCTGATGCTGAGTTCCCTATCATCAATGGTGAAAAAGGAAATATCACGGAATACCTCCACTTTGCAGGAGAAAATACAGGTGCAGCACGTCTTCACAGCTTTACAGGTGGTTTACGTGAAAATATGGTACCAGAATCAGCAACAGCAGTCGTTTCAGGTGATTTGGCTGACTTGCAAGCTAAACTAGATGCCTTTGTTGCAGAACACAAACTTAGAGGAGAACTCCAAGAAGAAAACGGTCAGTACAAGGTTACCATCATTGGTAAATCAGCCCACGGTGCTATGCCTGCTTCAGGTGTCAATGGTGCGACTTACCTAGCCCTCTTCCTTAGCCAGTTTGACTTTGCTGGTCCAGCCAAAGACTATCTTGATATCGCTGGGAAAATTCTTTTGAACGACCATGAGGGTGAAAATCTCAAGATTGCTCATGTGGATGAAAAGATGGGTGCCCTTTCTATGAATGCGGGTGTCTTCCGCTTCGATGAAACAAGTGCTGACAATACCATTGCCCTTAATATCCGCTATCCAAAAGGAACAAGTCCAGAACAAATCAAGTCAATCCTTGAAAACTTGCCAGTTGCTTCTGTTAGCCTTTCTGAACATGGTCATACGCCTCACTATGTGCCAATGGAAGATCCACTTGTGCAAATCTTGTTGAATGTTTATGAAAAACAAACTGGTCTTAAAGGTCACGAGCAAGTCATCGGTGGTGGAACCTTTGGTCGCTTGCTAGAACGAGGTGTTGCCTATGGTGCCATGTTCCCAGACTCAATTGACACCATGCACCAAGCCAATGAATTTATCGCCTTGGATGATCTCTTCCGAGCAGCAGCAATCTATGCCGAAGCTATTTACGAATTGATCAAATAAAACGATAGAAGTCTGAGATTGTATGCTTAGACTTCTTTTTGGAGGGAAAGTAGATGTCTCAAATTGAAAGAATCAAGCAGGCTATTATGGCAGATCCGCAGAATGCTACCTATACAGAGCGCGGCATTGAGCCTCTCTTTGCAGCGCCAAAGACTGCTCGCATCAATATCATCGGTCAAGCGCCTGGTCTTAAAACTCAAGAAGCAGGCCTTTACTGGAAGGACAAAAGTGGTGATCGTTTGCGGGACTGGCTAGGTGTGGATGAAGATACCTTTTACAATTCAGGATATTTTGCTGTTTTGCCTATGGATTTCTACTTTCCAGGGCATGGCAAGTCAGGTGATCTGCCACCGAGAACTGGCTTTGCAGAAAAATGGCATCCACAGCTCTTGCAAGAATTACCAGATATTCAATTGACCCTCTTGATTGGGCAATATGCCCAGGCCTACTATTTACAGGAGAAAGTCAGTGGCAAGGTGACAGAACGGGTAAAACACTACCAGAACTACTTGCCAACCTATTTTCCACTAGTTCATCCCTCACCGCGAAATCAAATCTGGATGGCTAAAAATCCTTGGTTTGAGTCAGAAGTGGTGCCAGATTTGAAAAAAAGAATTAAAACTATTTTATAGTCAATGAAAATCAAAGAGCAAACTAGGAAGCTAGCCGCAGGCTGTACTTGAGTACGGTAAGGCGACGCTGACGTGGTTTGAATTTGATTTTCGAAGAGTATTAGGAGAAAAAGAATGAAAGAAATAACCTTTGACGCATTTTACCAGCTTTACCAAAATGAGCAACTTTCTTTAGTGGACGTGAGAGAAGTGGATGAGTTTGAAGCTCTTCATTTAGAAGGTGCTCAGAATCTTCCTCTGAGTCAATTGGCCGATATCTATGATCAGTTGGACAAGAACCAGTTGCATTATGTCATTTGTAAATCTGGAATGAGATCGGCGCGTGCTTGCCAATTCTTATCAGAACAAGGTTATGAGGTTATCAATGTCCAAGGTGGCATGATGGCCTTTGAAGAACTTTAAACATTACAATTTTCTCCTACTTGGTGTAATCTCGGTAGGAGAATTTTATTTTTAGATAATTCTTATTTTTAAGAATCTTGAAAACATTCAATATTTACTTCGTGAAGCTTTTTTCATACTCCTATTCATGATATACTAGGTCAGTATTTTATAAATATGAAGGAGATTTTCATGGCTAAAAAAGGTGCCCTAACAGGTTTACTCCTGTTTGGAATATTTTTTGGTGCGGGGAACTTGATTTTTCCGCCTTCTCTAGGTGCTCTATCTGGAGAACATTTTCTTCCTGCCATCGCAGGTTTTGTCTTTTCAGGCGTCGGTATCGCCGTCTTGACTCTTATTATTGGAACGCTAAATCCTAAAGGATATATCTACGAGATTTCAACAAAGATAGCGCCTTGGTTTGCGACTCTTTACCTCTCAGTTCTTTATTTGTCAATCGGTCCATTCTTTGCTATCCCGCGTACAGCTACAACAGCTTACGAAGTAGGGATTAGCCCTCTTTTGTCGGATGCAAATAAAGGTCTTGGTTTGATTGTCTTTACAGTTCTTTATTTTGCAGCGGCGTATTTAATCTCGCTTAATCCATCAAAAATCTTGGACCGTATCGGCCGTATTTTAACACCAGTCTTTGCGATTTTGATTGTTATCTTGGTTGTTCTAGGAGCTTTCAAATACGGTGGAACAAGTCCTCAAGCTGCTTCAGCTGCTTATCAAGCTTCTGCTTTTGGTACAGGATTCTTAGAAGGTTATAATACTTTGGACGCCCTTGCCTCAGTTGCCTTTAGTGTGATTGCAGTTCAAACCTTGAAACAACTTGGTTTCTCAAGTAAGAAAGAATACATTTCAACTATTTGGGTGGTTGGTATCGTTGTTGCCCTTGCCTTCAGTGCTCTTTATATCGGTTTAGGTTTCCTTGGAAATCATTTCCCAGTACCAGCTGAAGCGATGAAGGGTGGAACACCAGGTGTTTACATCTTGTCACAAGCCACTCAAGAAATCTTTGGCTCAACAGCTCAACTCTTCCTTGCAGCTATGGTTACCGTAACCTGCTTCACAACAACAGTTGGTTTGATTGTGTCAACAGCTGAATTCTTTAATGAGCGCTTCCCACAAATCAGCTACAAGGTTTATGCTACAGCCTTTACCTTGATTGGATTTGCCATTGCCAATTTGGGTCTTGATGCGATTATCAAGTACTCAATCCCTGTACTGGTTATCTTGTACCCAATCACGATTGCTATCGTTATGATTGTCATTGTCAACAAATTTGTAGCTCTTTCAAAACCAGGTATGCAGTTGACAATTGCTGTGGTTACAGCCATTGCCATTGCAAGCGTACTAGGAAGCTCATTTAAAGTTGAGTTTCTTGCAAATCTTGTCAACGCTCTTCCTTTTGCCAAGGCATCACTCCCATGGTTAGTACCAGCCGTTGTCGGAATCTTGCTCTCATTGGTTCTACCAAACAAGCAAGAAAGCGATGTTTTTGAAATGGAATAATCATTAAAATCACTTTTGTAGTCAAGGCTACAGGAGTGATTTTCTTTTTTTATCCGATGATAAATGTGTTATAATAGGTAGCAAAAGAGGTGAAGAAATGAATCAAACAGTAGAATATATCAAAGAACTGACAGCCATTGCGTCGCCAACGGGCTTCACTCGGGAGATTTCGGACTATTTAGTCAAGACTTTAGAAGGTTTTGGTTACCAGCCGGTTCGCACAGCTAAGGGCGGTGTCAATGTGACCATCAAAGGTCAAAATGATGAAGAGCATCGCTATGTGACTGCCCATGTAGATACGCTGGGTGCCATTGTCCGTGCTGTCAAACCAGACGGCCGTCTCAAACTGGATCGTATCGGTGGCTTTCCTTGGAACATGATTGAAGGAGAAAACTGTACCGTTCATGTGGCTAGCACAGGTGAAAAAGTATCAGGAACCATCCTCATCCACCAAACTTCTTGCCATGTCTATAAGGATGCAGGAACTGCAGAACGCACTCAGGACAATATGGAAGTGCGTTTGGACGCAAAAGTGACCAATGAAAAAGAAACTCGTGCCTTGGGGATTGAGGTCGGTGATTTTATTAGCTTTGATCCACGAACCGTCGTGACAGAGACAGGTTTTATCAAGTCTCGTCATTTGGATGACAAGGTCAGCGCAGCGATTTTGCTTAACCTGCTTCGTGTTTATAAGGAAGAGAAGATTGAATTACCCGTAACAACTCATTTTGCTTTTTCAGTCTTTGAAGAAGTGGGACATGGGGCTAATTCTAATATTCCTGCTCAGGTAGTAGAATATCTGGCTGTGGATATGGGAGCTATGGGAGATGACCAGCAAACAGATGAGTACACAGTATCTATCTGTGTCAAGGATGCTTCTGGACCTTATCACTATGACTTCCGTCAACATTTGGTTGCTTTGGCGAAAGAACAAGATATTCCATTTAAACTGGATATCTATCCATTTTATGGTTCGGACGCTTCAGCAGCTATGTCTGCAGGGGCAGAAGTCAAACACGCCCTTCTCGGTGCTGGTATCGAGTCTAGTCATTCTTATGAGCGTACTCATATTGACTCGGTGGTCGCAACGGAACGTATGGTTGATGCTTATCTTAAGAGCGCATTGGTAGACTAATATGTGTTTGATTTGCCAGAGAATTGAGCTCATCAAGAAGGGAGAAAATCCCTATTTTGTCAAAGAGTTGGAAACAGGCTATCTTGTGATTGGAGACCACCAGTATTTTGCAGGCTATAGTCTCTTTCTAGCCAAGGAACATGTCACCGAATTGCACCATTTGAAAAAGGAGACAAGACTCCGTTTTCTAGAAGAAATGAGTGTGGTCCAAGAGGCAGTTGCCAAGGCCTTTGCTGCTGAGAAAATGAATATCGAACTGCTAGGAAATGGCGATGCCCATCTTCATTGGCATCTGTTTCCTAGACGAAGAGGTGACATGAATGGTCACGGTCTCAATGGACGTGGTCCAGTCTGGTGGGTTCCTTTTGAAGAAATGACAGCGGAAACATACCAAGTAAAAACGGATGAGATTAAAAGATTAGTCGAATGTTTATCGTCAGAAGTAGATAACCTATTAGAAATAAAGGAGTAGAAATGAAAAAAAGATACCTTATCTTGACAGCCTTGCTAGCCTTGAGTCTAGCGGCTTGTTCACAAGAAAAAACAAAAAATGAAGATGGCGCAGCTAAGACAGAACAAACAGCTAAAGCTGATGGAACAGTCGGAAGTAAGTCTCAAGGAGCTGCTCAGAAAAAAGCAGAAGTGGTTAATAAAGGAGACTACTACAGCATCCAAGGGAAATACGATGAAATCATCGTAGCCAATAAACACTACCCATTGTCAAAAGACTACAATCCAGGGGAAAATCCAACAGCTAAGGCTGAGTTGGTCAAACTCATCAAAGCTATGCAAGAGGCAGGATTCCCGATTAGTGATCATTACAGTGGTTTTAGAAGTTATGAAACTCAGACCAAGCTCTATCAAGATTATGTCAACCAAGATGGGAAGGCAGCAGCTGACCGTTATTCTGCTCGACCTGGCTATAGTGAACATCAGACAGGCTTGGCCTTTGATGTGATTGGGACAAATGGTGATTTGGTGACAGAAGAAAAAGCGGCCCAATGGCTCTTGGATCATGCGGCTGATTATGGTTTTGTTGTCCGTTATCTCAAAGGCAAGGAAAAGGAAACAGGCTATATGGCTGAAGAATGGCACCTTCGTTATGTCGGAAAAGAAGCAAAAGAAATTGCTGAGAGTGGTCTTAGTTTGGAAGAATACTACGGATTTGAAGGCGGAGATTACGTCGATTAATACTCTTCGAAAATCAAATTCAAACCACGTCAGCGTCGCCTTACCGTACTCAAGTACAGCCTGCGGCTAGCTTCCTAGTTTGCTCTTTGATTTTCATTGAGTATAAAAAAACTTTTCTCTTGCAATTCTAGATAAATAGTGTATAATAGATGAGTATGTGTAAAGCATACTTGTGGGAGGTAAAAATCTTTAATTACCGCCAAAACCACAAAGGAGGATTTAAAAATGGCTAAAAAAGTCGAAAAACTTGTAAAATTGCAAATCCCTGCTGGTAAAGCTACACCAGCTCCACCGGTTGGACCTGCTCTTGGTCAAGCTGGTATCAACATCATGGGATTCACAAAAGAGTTCAACGCTCGTACAGCTGACCAAGCTGGTATGATCATTCCAGTTGTTATCTCAGTTTACGAAGATAAATCATTTACTTTCATCACTAAAACACCACCAGCTGCTGTTCTTTTGAAAAAAGCTGCAGGTGTTGAAAAAGGATCAGGTACACCTAACAAAACTAAAGTTGCTACAGTTACTCGTGCACAAGTACAAGAAATTGCAGAAACTAAGATGCCAGATTTGAACGCAGCAAACGTAGAGTCTGCAATGCGTATGATCGAAGGTACTGCTCGTTCTATGGGATTCACTGTTGTTGACTAATCAATAACACCCCCAATATAACCCGCAAGACTTCATCATTTCGAGAAGTGACGTGGGAGATGAAAATCGATTGAACCACTTACAAGGAGAATAGAAAATGGCTAAAAAAAGCAAACAACTTCGTGCTGCTCTTGAGAAAATCGACAGCACAAAAGCATACAGCGTAGAAGAAGCTGTAGCACTTGCAAAAGAAACTAACTTTGCAAAATTTGACGCAACTGTAGAAGTTGCTTACAACTTGAACATCGACGTTAAAAAAGCTGACCAACAAATCCGTGGAGCAATGGTATTGCCAAACGGTACTGGTAAAACTTCACGCGTTCTTGTTTTCGCACGCGGTGCAAAAGCTGAAGAAGCAAAAGCTGCTGGTGCAGACTTTGTTGGTGAAGATGACCTTGTTGCTAAAATCAACGACGGTTGGTTGGACTTCGACGTAGTTATCGCAACACCTGACATGATGGCTCTTGTTGGACGTCTTGGACGTGTCCTTGGACCACGTAACTTGATGCCAAACCCTAAAACTGGTACTGTAACAATGGATGTTGCAAAAGCAGTTGAAGAGTCTAAAGGTGGTAAAATCACTTACCGTGCTGACCGTGCAGGTAACGTTCAAGCAATCATCGGTAAAGTATCATTTGAAGCTGAAAAATTGGTTGAAAACTTCAAAGCTTTCAACGAAACAATCCAAAAAGCAAAACCAGCTACAGCTAAAGGAACTTACGTAACAAACTTGACTATCACAACTACTCAAGGTGTTGGTATCAAGGTTGACGTAAACTCACTTTAATCAGTAGTTTATATCAAAGAACGAGTACGAAAGTGCTCGTTTTTTTGTTTTATTTCACTATACTTCATTATTCAACTATCTTGGAAAACCTCAAAAGTTGGTAGAAAGTTTTGCAATCGTCTTTCTAAAGTTAAATGATAAAAGGAAAATATATAAAAATGAGATAAAGCAATCGTTTTACAAGGTTAGCTTTAAATAAATATACAAAAATACTGATAAAAACTAACGAAGATTTAAATATAAAAAGAGGGTAGAAAATATTCAGAAAATAGGAACAAAAGCGACAATTTTAAAAATTATGACCCTTATAAAATGCTGATAATTCAGGAAAAATATAAAGTTAAATTTTAGATGCCAAAATATGGATTGTTTAAAAATTTGAGACAAATAAATTGATTGTTAAGTATAAGTGTGGTATTATTTATATACATGTTAGTGGTGAATTATATAAAATTTCCTCTCAACTATGTAAAAAAATTGCTGATGGATTTTTTTTGGGATTTTTAACTAACATGATGAAAATAAAAGGAGGTTGTTGGTTTCAATGAAAGGCAAGCAACAACAAGATTTTAGAGTAGAAAAGTACATCCGTTATGGGATTCGTAAATATAGTTTTGGAGCAGCATCTGTAGCGATTGCGGCTGGTTTGATGTTCCTTGGAAATGGAGCAGTATCTGCCAATGAAGCAGCGGTTAATGGGACTACTCCAGATTCATCAGTAGTGGCATCTAATCCAGAAAATGATGGAACTTCAGCCAAACCAGCAACTTCAGTAGCTGAAAAAGAAGTAAAGGAAGAGGAGTCTAAAAAGGTAGATACTCCAGTTCAAAAAGAAGCTGAAGTTAAGCAAGCAGCAGAAGAAAAAACAGTAGAGGCTCCTAAAGCAACTGCTGAAAAAGCTGCTGAAAAGGTTGCTGCTAATAAAACGGCGCTCCATGAAGCGATTTCAAGCTTAGAAAACCGTATCGCTGCAGCTAAAAATGCAGATGCAAGTGCTATCTCTGCAGCAAAGGAAGTTTTAGCGACTGCAAAATCAGTTTTTGCCAACCCAACAGCTGAACAAGCAGAAGTAGATAGCCAAACAGAAGCTCTCAAGGCTTTAGTGACAGTTCTTGTAGAATCAAACGCTGCTGAAACTGCCAAGAAAGAAGAAGCAGCTAATCAAAAACAAGAAACTCCAGCGGTAGATACTAAGGTTTTGAGCCAAGTTGCATCTGAAGCAGAAGTTACCAGTCAATTAGCTTATTCAGAAATGGACAAAAAGGACCTTGCGTCTGAGGGTAAAGCTGCTATCGAAGCTGCAGTTGCTAAAAACCAAGCTGTCCTAGCAGAAACGAACAAATTGTTGGCAGATAAGAGCTTGACAAAAGAACAAGTGGATGCTCAGTTGAACCGTTTGAACGAGTCAATTCAGGCAGTCTATGATGAATTGAAACGTAATGGTATTGGCCGTGATGGAAAATTCGCTGTAGCTCTTTCAGCTAACGAAGGATACACAGCTGCTTCTACAGAACTAAGAAAAGAAAATGGTGAATTTCTTGGATCTACAGGTAAATCTTACAAAGTATTAGACAATAACAATAACTATAAAGTTTATGTTCATGGATATCAATCTGAGAACACTGATGTACCTGCGGCTAATAGTGGACAAGCAGGGATAAGTGGTCGTACTGATATTCCTTTATCAAAAACAGAAGCTCAGAAACTTGGACGTGAAGCAGAATTATGGAAAGGTAAAATTCGTGCTACAGGAAAAGCTAATGGGAAATCACCATGGGGTGCAGGAGGTGCTTATGAGTATCTAGCTACAGAAATCTATGGTTATACTTATGAACAAGGAAATCACTATGTATATCTTAAAGATGTAAAAAAACGTTTTAGTTTATCACCAGAGGCAACTGCTGCAGGATACACAATTTCAAAAATTGAAGCGAGTAACTTACCGCCAGGATTAGCTTATAATGCAACTACAGATACTGTAGAAGGATATGTAGCATCTAATCTTCAAAATGGTGTATATGACATGCGTTATGTCCTAACTGTAGAGAAAGATGGAGCTACTCAGCAAGTTACTTTCAGAGACTTAACAGCTGGATGGGTAGGATGGCAAGATTCATCTGCACCAGTTATTCAAGGAAAATCAAAATTAGTAACAATAGGCGATCAAGTTGATCATAATATCAAATATGTTGATAACGATGGAATGAGTCGTGATGAAAGAACTGGTTATGTATACAGAAGTAATGGAGAAAAAGTTGTTGCTGGTTCAAAAACTGCTCCTGGAGGCACGAGCGGAGCAACCTTTACTGCAGTTGATGGATCTAAAGTAAATACCGAGAACGGACCACAAACAGTCACAGCGCATACTGCCTTAAACGGTAATTATACAGGAACCAAAACTTCGATAAATGATGTTGTACCAGGATTAAATTACGATCCAAAAACTGGAGATATCACTGGAACAGCAAGTGAAGCTGGTATTTTCACAGCGGCTGTTTATGCAAAAGACTATAACAATAAAACCAATGCGAGAAATATGGATTGGAATATGTATGGTCAAGAAGCTCATGAAAACATTACTATTGCTGTAGCACCAAAAATTACAGTATCTAACGTAGAAGCATATGCTACAAAAGTACCAGTAACTGTTTCAAATGGAGCTAACACAGCAGAAATTACAATGCCTGATGGTACTGTAACTAAATTAGCAGTTAAGGATGGAAACTGGACAGTAGCAGCTGGAACAACAAATACTGCTGTAAATGAAGGAGATGTACTAGGAGCAGCTTCTACAACAGCACCTTCAAAATTCAATATTCCGGTAACATCTGATGCTACACAATACGTAGGTGTAGATAGCATCGCAGCAAAAGCCACAACTGATAAGGTTAAAGCAAACATCCAACGTGAATTTGCGATGGTAACTGATGCAGCAGGTACTACACTTAAAGCAGAATTTAACCGTGCAACAGGTAAATATTCGTTACCTACTGAAAAAGCTTATGAATTAAAAGACAATGGTAATGGCACATCAACTCTTATTGAACGTCGTGTTTATACAGATGCTCAAGCAAATGGTGATGTTAAGTTCGTTGTTTATGAATTTGAACGTACATGGAATGCAACATCTTCAGCGTCAACATTAGTGGACAAGATTGCTGAAATCCGTAAAAATGGTGAGGTAACTGCAGTAGGTAATGTTACACGTACAGAGACTCTAGTTAAAAAAGATAACACATCTTCAGAACAAGGAATGGTAGTTACAGTAAGCTATGACTCAGTAACAAACCAATGGACATCTTCTGACGGTACAAAAGTAACAGCTAAACAATCAAATGCTGGTTGGGAAATTGAAACAGCATCAGGATTTAAAGGGTATGTAGCATACCGTGAAGCAAGCTCAACAGACGTAGCATCAATTCAAAATGCTAAACCAACGGGGACTTCAACAAGTTATTCAGAAGCAAAAGATGCTTCAGTAGATTTACTAAAATCAGAAAAAGCTAACGTTGATTTCACAGATACAATCGATGATAAAACATCAGCAACAGATTCTGATACTATTAAAACAAAAGTAACGGTAACAGCTCCAGATGGAAGCCAAAAAGTATTTGATGCGGCGAAAGCTGAAGAAACAGCTTATATTCAAGCACAACGTACAGCGGCAGCTAAAACTCAAGCGGCAGCAACGGCTGTAAAAGAACAACAAGAATCACAAAACGAATTAGCACGTCTTCAAGAACTATTAGATCGTTCAACAAGAACGGTAGAAGATGCTCAAGCAGCATTAGATAACTTGAAATTACGTACAATTTCTCCAACAGCTCAAGAATTAGCAGAAAGAAAACTTGCGCATGTCAAAGAGTTTAAAGCATCTATAGAAGCGCAATTAGCAACAGCTCAAGCAAATCTTGCAGCAAAAAATACAGAAGTAGAGTCAACACGTACGGCGGCTTTAGAAGCTGAAAAAGCGGTAGAAACAGCGCGTGAAGCATTGAAAACAGCTGCTGCAGCAAATCTAGCAAACCCAGAAATCGCAGCATATACATTAGGTCAATATGGAAGCTATAAAGTTACAGTAAGAGCAGTAGACTCAAACGGTGTTGTAACGACTCCAACTGTAGGTGGAACAGATTCAGGTGAAGTAACTGAGGATGCAGTAGCAGAAACAACTTACTACATCGTTGTACCGAAACCAGAAATTTCAGGTGGTGCCCAAGATACGCCTCAAAGCGACACCATGGAAAAAGGATTCAAAACTGGTCTTCCTGAAAATTCTACTGTATCTGACTACAAACTAGTAGATCCAACAACAGGAGAGAAAAAATCTTCTGTAACGACAGATGAAGGAACTTATACCGTAGATCCAACAACAGGAAAAGTAACATTCACGCCAACTCAAGGATATGTAGGGACTGCTAAACCATTAACAGTAGCAGCTAATGTAACTATCCCAGGAGAAGATGGTAACCCTGTAACAGTAGAAGCATCAACTACATACACACCAACAGTTTATGGTGTTAAAGGTAATGCTGATAAGACTAAAGATGTACAAGGAGCAGTCCAAACTTCTAAACCAGGAATCGAAAGATTCTCTAAACTAAACACTCCAGAAAATACACCAGATGGTACAAATGTTGATTTAACTAAAGCTAAGTACTCATTAGAAGGTGCTGACAATGAAGGAAAAGTTGTTGTGCCAAATGAAGGAACTTATACAATCGATCCATCAACAGGAGTAGTAACATTTACTCCACTTCCAACGTTCACAGGAACAGCCCAAGGTGTAGATGTAAAAGTAACAGCTAATGCAACTGATAAAGAAGGAGCTACTGTAGAAGTAACAGCAACAGGAAAATACACTCCAGTAGTTGAACCAGCAACTCCAACTGCAGAAGCAGCAACATCAACAGATGTACAAGGTGCAACTCAAGAGCAACCTGTAACATTCAACGATTCGAAAACAACAATCGATGGTGTTGAGAAAAAAGTACCAATCGATCCAACAACATACACATTATTAGATGAAAATGGTAACCCAGCTACAGAAGTACCAGCTAAAGACGCTACAGGAAAAGTAGTAGGTACTTACACTGTTAAGAATGTAGATGGAAAAGCAGTTGCAGTGTTTACACCATCTGATAAAACATATGTAGGTAAAGTAGAACCAGTAACAGTTCAAGCGAAAGATAAAAACGGAACACCTGTAACAACTACTTATACACCGAACATTACACCTGTAACACCAACAGGAACACCGACAACTTCTGAAGGAATCCAAGGTTCACCTCAAGATGGAACTCCAACATTTACACAAGGTAACCCAGTGGCTCCAATTAAAATTGATGAGACACAACCTGCTAAATTAGTAGATCCAACAACAGGTAAACCAACAGATGAACCAACAATTCCAGCTAAAGATGCAACAGGAAAACAAGTTGGTACATACACAATTGATCCAACAACAGGAAAAGTAACCTTCACACCGAATAAAGACTTCGTAGGTACACCAGTACCAGCAACAGTAGAAGTAAAAGATGCGAATGGAACACCAGCAACCGCGACTTATACACCAACTGTTAAACCAGTGACTCCAATCGGTAAAGTGGCATTCACAGAAGATATTCAAGGTGCAACTCAAAGCGGTAAACCAGCCTTTGAAGGTGGTAAAACAACTGTTAATGGTAAAGAAGAAACTGTACCAATGGACGACACTGTACCTGCAACATTTGAAGACGGTTCAACTACAAAAGTAGTACCAAACGAAGGTACTTACACAGTAGCTCCAGATGGCACAGTAACATTCGTACCAGAGAAAACATTCTCAGGTAAAGGTACGACTCTAACAGTTATCCGTAAAGACAAAAACGGAACACCAGCTCGTGGAGAATACACAGCAGTCGTTCATCCAGTAACACCTACAGGATGGGATGTCATCTCTGCAGATATCCAAGGTCAAGAACAACATGGTAAACCTAAGTTCAAAGGTGGAACAGTAGAAATCGGTGGAGAAGAGAAAACTGTAGAAATCGATGAAAATGTAGCACCAGTCGTACTTGACCCAGCTACCAAACAACCAGTAGCAGTTGGAACTCCAATTAAAGTTGACGGAGAAGGGGAATATACTCTTCAACCAGACGGAACAGTGAAATTCGTTCCTGAGAAAACATTCGTTGGGGAAGCTAAAGGGGTAATCGTTCAACGTGTTGATAAACTTGGACAACCAGCTATTGGTAAATACCGTCCAATCGTTATCGGAGCTAAACCAAAAGCACAACCAGCTACATCACAAGATGTTCAAGGTCAAGTTCAAAAACAACCTGTTACATTCATCGATAGTGTGGTAGATAAAACGACTGTACCTGATATCGATCACCCAGATGTAAAAGTAGCAGAACAAAAAACTGTACCGATTGATCCAGCAACGTATACATTATTAGATGAAAATGGACAACCAGCTACGAAAGTTCCTGCCAAAGATCCAGAAGGAAATGTAATCGGGGAATACACTCTTGAAGTAGTAGACGGTAAAGCTGTCGGAGTATTAACACCGAATGCAACCTACTACGGTAAAGTACAACCAGTAAAAGTTCGTGCTGCAGATACAAATGGTATTACAGTAGAAACTACTTACACACCATACATCACACCGGTAACACCAACAGCGACTCCAGTTACTTCAGAAGGAATCCAAGGTAAGTCACAAGAAGGTACACCAACATTCAAAGAAGGTGACAAAAAAGTACCTATTAACTTAGAAAAAGCACCAAAACTAGTAGATCCAACAACAGGAAAACCAACAGAAGAAAAATCTGTAAAAGTACCGAACGAAGGAACTTACGAAATTGATGAAAATGGTAAAGTAACCTTTACCCCAGAACCAAACTTCACTGGTGAAGCTAAAGGAATTGAAGTTCAACGTGAAGATAAAAACGGTACACCAGTAAATGGTAAATACACTCCATTCGTTAAACCAGTAACACCAAAAGGTGACGATAAAGGTACTGAAGATGTTCAAGGTGCACCACAAAAATCAACACCAACATTCACAGGTGGTAAAACTACTGTTAACGGTAAAGAAGAAACAGTCGAAATTGATACTACAAAACCAGCTAAATTGGTAGATCCAACAACAGGTAAACCAACAGATGCAACAACTGTAAAAGTACCGAACGAAGGAACATACACAATTGATCCGAATAGTGGGGAAGTAACATTTACCCCAGAACCACAATTCAAAGGTAAAACTTCAGGAATTAAAGTTCAACGTGTTGATAAAAATGGAACACCAGCAACAGCGACTTATACACCAACTGTAGTACCAGTAACACCAACAGGTGAAGAAAAAACTACTGTAGGTATCCAAGGAGCAACGCAAAAAGCAACTCCAAACTTCACACCAGGTAAAACAACTGTTAATGGAGTAGAAAAAACTGTAGAAATCGATGAAACTAAACCAGCGAAATTCGTAGATCCAGAAACTGGTCAACCAACAGATAAAACTACTATTAAAGTACCGAACGAAGGAACATACACAATCAATCCGAACTCTGGAGAAGTAACATTCACACCAGAACCAAACTTCACAGGACGCGGAACAGGTGTAACAGTTCAACGTGTTGATAAAAACGGAACACCAGCTGAATCAACATACACACCAACAGTAGTAGGAGTAACACCAAAAGGTAAAGAAGCTAAATCTAAAGACCTACAAGGTGAAACTCAAACAGGAAAACCAACCTTCACAGGTGGAAAAACAACTGTAAATGGTAAAGAAGAAACTGTACCAATGGACGACACTGTACCAGCAACATTCGAAGATGGTTCAACTACAAAAGTAGTACCAAACGAAGGTACTTACACTGTAGAACCTGATGGAACTGTAACATTTGTACCAGAACCAAAATTCACAGGTGTAGCAACAGGTGTAACTGTTAAACGTGTTGACAAAAATGGAACACCAGTAACAGCCAAATACACGCCAACTGTAATTCCAGTATCACCATCTGGGGAAGATGTAACATCAGTTGGACCTAAGAACACACCTCAAGAAGGCACACCAATCTTCAAAGGTGGATCAGAAACTGTGAATGGTAAGAAGAAAACAGTAGAAATCGATAACGATGTACCAGCGACATTCGAAGACGGTTCAACTAAAAAAGTCGTACTAGGAGAAGGAACTTACACTGTTGATAAAGATGGAAAAGTAACATTCACTCCGGAAAAAGACTTCGTAGGTGTAACGAAAGGTGTAACTGTTAAACGTGTTGATAAAAATGGAACACCAGTAACGGCGAAATACACGCCAACAGTTCTAGGAGTAACATCAACGAAAGATGTAGAATCTGAAGGACCAAAAGGTAAACCTCAATCAAATACTCCAGTATTCGAAGGAGACATCGACAAAGATGTACCACCAACATTTGAAGATGGAAAAACTACAAAAGTAGTACCAGGTCAAGGAACTTACACTATCGATCCGAACGGAAAAGTAACGTTCACTCCAGAACCAGAATTTGTTGGAACAGCAAACAGCGTAACAGTTGTAAGAAAAGATAAAAATGGTAAAACAATTTCTGCATCTTACACACCAACTGTTCGTCCAGAAACTATCTTCAGAGATAAAGAAGGCAAAGAAATTCCAGGATACCCAAGTGAAGATGGAACAACTCCTAACAAAGAAATTCCAGGATATAGATTTGTAGAAACTGTAACAGATAACGATGGAAATACAACACACATCTACGAAAAAGTTAAAACTTCATTCAAAGATAAAGAAGGAAAAGAAATTCCAAATTATCCAACGGAAGAAGGAGAACAACCTAAGAAGGATATCCCAGGCTACCGCTTCGTAGAGACTAAGAAACTTCCAAATGGCGATGTAGAACACGTTTATGAGAAAGTTTCAACACCACTTATTCCTCAAACAGAGCCAGGCAAGCAAAACACAACTACTTGGACTGATGAGAATGGAAATCCATTGAAACCAACGGAACCAGGTTCTAAAGAACCAGGAACCATTCCAGGTTACGAATATGTGAAGACTGTGACAGATCCAAATGGAAATATCAGACATATCTTCAAGAAAGTTGAGATGCCAACTCCAAGACCAGTTGAACCAAGTCAACCAGTTCAGCCAGTTTCTCCACAAGAGCCAACAAGCCCTGAGAAACCAGTAGCTCCAGACATGCCAGTAGTACCTGAGCAGCCAAAACAACCAGCAACACCTAAATATGTTGAAGGTCAAAAAGAGTTGCCAAATACTGGTACAGAAGACAATGCTAGCCTTGCAGCACTTGGACTTCTCGGAGTCTTGAGTGGATTTGGTCTTGTATCTCGCAAGAAGAAAGAAGATTAAGCTAACTAATTTGTAATTAGTTAATCTAATCCACATCAAATAGAAAACCGATGATTTATTTCATCGGTTTTTTAGCTCTTTGCGAATATTAAATACGAATTTTCAACAGCTAAATCAGAAATTCTAAATGAATTTAGCTGAGATTGGCATTCAATATACTTTTAAATATCAAAATACATATGATAAAAGATTTATAAAAAAAATCAAACGGATTTAATTAATAAATATACAAAAAATAATATATACAGAAATGAATTTTAATCCAAAGCAATATACATTTATACATAGAAAGCGAATTCAAGAATATGTTGAAATGTCAAAAAATAGTAGAAAAAGTTAAAAAATGTAGATTTTTTTATATAATTCAGACAATTTTCACTACTTTTTAGAGAATGACATAGATAAAAATTGAAATTTTCATGTTATTTTCAAGCAAATAAATTGAATATTGCTAGATAGTGTGATAGAATGAATATACATGTTTCGGAAGAAAAGTAGTATATGGAGAAATTCCTTTGTTTGTGAATGAAATGAAGGGATTTTAATTTTTACTATATCTATAAACATGATATAAAACAAAAGGAGGTTGTTAGTCTCAATGAAAGGCAAACAACAACAAGATTTTAGAACAGAAAAGTACATTCGTTACGGTATTCGTAAATATAGCTTTGGAGCAGCGTCAGTAGCTATTGCAGCTGGTTTGATGTTCCTTGGAAATGGTGCAGTATCAGCGACGGAAGTACAACCAACTGAAACAGCTATCTCAACAGTTGCTCCTAGTCAAGATGATAAGGAACAGCCTGAGGCTAAAGTTGAAACAGTTGAAACAGTAGAAACTGCAAAACCAGAAACTGAAAAAGCTACAGAAGTGAAACCTGAAGTTAAAGTAGCAAATAAAGCTGCACTTGAAGCTAAAGTTGCTGCTTTAGAATCAAAACTTTCTAACGCTAAATACGCAGACGCTTCAGTAGTAAGTTCAGCTAAGGACGTATTGGCAACAGCTAAAGCAACTCTTGCAAAAGCAGAAGTTAGTCAAGTAGAAGTAGACAAACAAGTTGAAACTGTTGTAGCTTTGAGTACAGTAGTGGCTGAGTCTGATGCGGCTGGCTTAGAAAAGAAAGAAGCAGCTGATAAGGAAGCAGCAAAAGCTGAAGCAGAAAAAACTGCTACTCCAGCTGAAAAGGCTCTTTCAGTAGCAACAACAACTCTTACACAAGTATCATCAGAAGCTGAAGTGACAAACAAATTGGCTGAGACTGAACTTGCTAAGGCTGACGTCAAAGAAGAAAATAAAGCGGCAGTTACAGCAGCAGTTGCTAAAAACCAAGCAGTTCTAACTGAAACTAAAGCTCTTCTTGCTGATAAAAGTGTCACAAAAGAGCAAGTAGATGCACAATTGGAACGCCTTAACGAATCAATCCTTGCAGTTTACAATGAATTGAAAAACGCTGGGATCAAACGTGACGGTAAGTTCTCATATGTCTTAGCTGATGTTGCTGAGACTGTGACAGAGCCACCACTTTCAGAAGATGAGCAAATCAATCACTGGAAGAAGTACGCAGATAAAAATACAGAGCGTTTGACTAAACAAATTAAATGGTTTGATATCAATAACAGTAAAGCAACTGTAGAAAATCTTGGTGCAGGGGATACTCTTCAAGTAGGAACTAAATTCACACAAGAAATCTCACCAGGATATGTTGTAACCTTAACAGTTACTAAATTGGCACCATTTAACTCAACGGATGAGTACAAAAAACGTGGTGGAGCAGGATATGATGCCAATGCTATTAATGAGTACAAAGATGGAACTCCAGCTGAATTAAAAGTAGTAACGCAAGGAGGATATTCTGTTGCTAAAACAAACGGAATGGATACTAAAGGTAAAACAGTTATCCAATCTGTTAAAGATGGAGCTAACGTAGGGGTGGAATTCTCTGTTAAATCTACTTTAAACGGGAAAGAAGTTCCTTCGAACGTTGTATTCTTAACAGGGGAAGAAGCTGGTTCGTCAGAAGTTGAAATCTACAAAACAGATGGAGATGGATTTGAATTAGTAACTGAATTATCAAACACAACACCAAGATATAGTACTGCTCGTTCTTATACTGCAGAAACTTATGAATACAGAACATTGCCTTCTGCCGGACATGGGCAAGATGGTTATCGTAAACAATATGGGGTAGAATATACTCTTGAAGGTTCAGGGAAGCAAGCCTTTGAAAAATTCAAAGCAGATAAAGCAGCAGGATTTTTCAATACGACTGTGACATCAGATACTGTTATTGCGATGAAAGCAGAAGATGGTAAATACCATACAGATGGATTAGGAACACAAGTTTTTGGACCGGTCTCAACTCACCGTGATTCAGGTTTCTCTACTCCATTGGTAATGACGCGTAATGCTAAAAACATTGGTATGTACATCTTTTCTGCAGGGCAACAAGGATCTATGCTTGGATTTATGGTCCTTGATGAAGGGGATGCTCCTGCTTCATACGGACGTGTAGCTCACTCTATTTCTAAATCTGATGGACAAAAACAACCATACCTAGGATCTGTTCCAGCTGACGTTGACGTACGTACAACTCCAATTAACAAAACAAATGCTTTTGTATACGATGATATCAATGGTATCGGTGATGCAGATGAAGGTGCTCGTCAATTAATGGGTGACGAAGTAGCTCCAAACGATAACTACAAGCTTAAAAAAGTTAATGATGGAACTTACTCAATGACCTTTGATGCCCACCTAGATGGAGAAGCTAAAGCTTATGTTAACGGTTGGATCGACTTCAATGGAAATGGTAAATTCGATGAAGGTGAAGCTGCAGGTGTTACTGAAGTAACACAAGATGGAAAAGTTACACTAACTTGGACTAATAATTACCAAAACGTAGACACAACTGCTACTAAATTAGCTACTCGTTTACGTATTGCATACGATAAAGCTGACGTTAAGGAATCTACTGGTATTGCCTACTCAGGTGAGGTAGAAGACTTCCAAATTCAGCAAACAGTCCCACCTCGTGGAACTAAGAGAGAAACAACTGATGTTCAAGGTGCAACTCAAACATCTACTGTAGCATTTAACGCATACGGTCAAAAGAACTATGATTTTGATAAAGACAATGCTATTGATACGACAGTTAAATCACAAATCGTTAAACCAGACGGAACATTAGTAACAGATGCTGACCTAGTAGATGGATACTATGTAGTACCAGGTCAAGGTAAATACAAGATTACTGATAACGGTGCAAATGTAGATGTAGAATTTATCCCAGAAGCAAACTTTGTAGGTACAGCAGATGGAATCTCAATCCGTCGTACAGACGTTAATGGTAACACTACTGGTTGGGGTAATGAAGGACGTCAAATCGTTGGCGGCGAAGGAGATGCTAAAGACCAACTAGAACTAGTAAGTGAACAAGTTCAATTAGCTGGACTTGCTGCTAAAGGTTCTATGGATGGTCGTTACATTCCAACAGTAACTCCAAAAGAAATCAAAGGAACACCTGAAGAATCAACAGATATCCAAGGTAAACCACAAACGAAAACACCTAAATTCTCAATCGACGTAGATAAAGATGGTGATGGAACTGCACCAGATGCAGTAACACCAAGTGCACAATACCCAGCTAAATTGGTAGATCCAGCAACTGGACAACCAACAGATGAGAAAACTGTAACTGTAAAAGGTGAAGGAACTTACACAATCAATCCAGAAACTGGAGCGGTAACCTTCACACCAGAACCACAATTTACAGGAACTGCTAAAGGCATTGATGTATCATTAACAGCACCAGTAGGTCAAGACAAAAATGGTCAACCTGCAACAGCTACTGCTACTGCTAAGTACACACCAACTGTAACAGGTGTAACCCCAACAGCAGCACCATCTACTTCAACTGGTGTTCAAGGTGAAATTCAAAAAGGAACACCAACATTTACAGAAGGAAATACAGAAGTACCAATTAAAGAAAACTCTGTAAAACTTCTTAATGCAGATGGAACAGAAGCAAATGGACCAGTAGATGCTTTAGATGAAAAAGGTAAAAAGGTTGGTGAATACACTGTTGACCCAGCGACAGGAGAAGTAACCTTCAAACCAACAGACAAATCTTACACTGGTAAAGTACAACCAGCTAAAGTTCAAGCTGAAGATAAGAATGGAACAAAAGTTTCTACAACTTACACACCATCTATCGTAGGTGTAACACCAACAGCAACTCCAGATGAATCAGCAGGAGTACAAGGTGAAACACAAGAAGGAACAGTGTCATTTGCACCAGGTGAAACAACAATTGGTGGTGAGAAGAAATCAGTTCCAATCAAAGCAAACTCAGCTAAATTGTTGAATGCAGAAGGAACAGAAGCAAATGGGCCAGTCAATGCATTAGATGAGAATGGTAAAAAGGTTGGTGAATACACAATTGATCCAGCTACTAACAAAGTAACCTTCACACCAACTGATAAGACTTATGTTGGTAAAGTTCAACCAGCTAAAGTTCAAGCTGAAGACGAAAATGGAACAAAAGTTTCGACAACTTATACCCCAACAATTGTAGGAGTAACTCCAACATCTACGCCAGCTACAACAACAGATGTACAAGGTAAAACTCAAGAAAGCACAGTTTCATTTGAAGCTGGTAAGACAACGATTGACGGTAAAGAGAAATCTGTAAAAATCGATCCAGATACTTACACACTTCTAGATGAAGATGGAAAACCAGCTAAAGAGGTACCAGCTAAAGATCCAGAAGGAAACGTAATTGGTAAATATACTCTTAAAACTGTAGATGGAAAAGCTGTTGCAGTATTCGAGCCAACAGATAAAACATATTCAGGAGATGTACAACCAGTACGCGTTCAAGCTAAAGATAAAAATGGAACAGCTGTAGAAACAACTTACACACCGAAGATTACTCCTGTAACACCAACAGCAGAAGCAGCTAAATCAGAAGCTATCCAAGGTGACACTCAAAAAGGAACACCTTCATTCGTTCCTGGAGACAACATTGCTCCAATTAAAGAGAATTCATACAAACTTCTAGATAAAGAAGGAAATGAAGTTCCAGCAGGACAAACAACTCCAGCTTATGCTGAAGACGGAGTAACGCCAGTAGGTACTTACTCAATCGATCCAGCAACAGGAGAAGTAACCTTCACACCAACAGATAAATCATACACTGGTAAAGTAACACCAGCTAATGTTCAAGCAGAAGACACAAATGGAACTAAAGTTTCAACAACTTATACTCCATCGATCATTCCTGCACAACCAGAAGCAGAACCTGCTAAAACTGTTGATGTTCAAGGTGCAACTCAAACTGGTAAACCAGAATTCCAAGGCGGAATAGCTATGGTTAACGGTGAAGAGAAAACTGTAGAAATGGACGATACAGTACCAGCTAAATTGGTAGATCCTAAGACTGGAGATAAAGTAGATTCATTAACTGTTGAAGGCGAAGGAACATACACAGTAGCTCCAGACGGCACAGTAACCTTCAAGCCAGAACCAAAATTCACAGGTGTAGCTAAAGGTGTTGAAGTAGTTCGTCAAGATAAGAACGGAACTCCAGCTAAAGCAACCTACACACCAGAAGTTAAACCAGTAACACCAACAGGAACAGGCGCTGTAACAGAAGATGTTCAAGGTTCAACTCAAACAGGTAAACCTGAATTCAAGGGTGGAACAGTAACAATCGATGGTAAAGAGAAAACTGTTGAAATCAATGAAGATAAACCAGCTAAATTGGTTGATCCAAAAACAGGAAATCCAGTTGATTCAGTAACCATCGAAGGCGAAGGAACATACACAGTAGCTCCTGACGGAACAGTTACCTTTACACCAGCGAAGAACTTCACAGGTAAGGGAACTGGTGTCACAGTTCAACGCGAAGATAAGAACGGCACACCAGTAACAGCTAAGTACACACCAGTTGTAAAACCAGCAACACCAACAAGTTCAGATGTTATCACTACAAATGTTCAAGGTGCAATTCAAGAAGGAACACCAACATTTGAAGGTGGAAAAGTAACTGTAAACGGTAAAGAAAAAACTGTTGAAATCGATGAAACTGTAAAACCAACATTTGACGATGGCACAACTGAGAAGAAAGTACCAGGCGAAGGAACTTACACAATCGACGAGAACGGTAAAGTAACCTTCACACCAGAGAAAACATTCACTGGTCAAGCAACAGGTGTAACAGTTAAACGTGTTGACAAAAATGGAACACCAATCACAGCTAAGTACACTCCAGTAGTCGTTCCAGTAACTCCAACCTCAAAAGATTCTGAATCAGAAGGTCCTAAAGGACAAACTCAATCAGGAACACCAACATTTGAAGGTGGTAAAGTTACAATCAACGGTAAGGAAGTTCCAGTTGAAATCGATGAAACTGTTAAACCAACATTTGACGATGGCACAACTGAGAAGAAAGTACCAGGTGAAGGAACATACACTATCGATGAAAACGGTAAAGTAACCTTCACACCAGAACCTGACTTCGTAGGAAAAGCTAAAGGTGTAACAGTTAAACGTGTAGATAAGAACGGTACACCAGTAACAGCTAAGTACACTCCAACAGTACATCCAGATACTTCACATGTTGATAAAGACGGTAACCCTCTTTCACCAACAGAAGACGGAACTAAACCATCTAAAGATATCCCAGGATATAAAGTAGTTAAAACTGAAATCGACGAAAAAGGAAATACAAAACATATCTATGAAAAAGTGACAACAACTCACAAAGATAAAGATGGTAATGTAATTCCAGGAACAACTACTGAGGAAGGTACAACTCCTAAGAAAGATATTCCAGGTTACCGCTTCGTAGAGACTAAGAAACTTCCAAACGGCGATACAGAGCACATTTATGAGAAAGTTAAGACAAGTCACAAGGATAAAGACGGAAACGAAATTCCAAACTATCCAACAGAAGACGGCGAACAACCTAAGAAAGATATTCCAGGTTACCGCTTCGTAGAGACTAAGAAACTTCCAAATGGCGATATCGAACACGTTTATGAGAAAGTTAAGACAAGTCACAAGGATAAAGACGGAAACGAAATTCCAAACTATCCAACAGAAGACGGCGAACAACCTAAGAAAGATATCCCAGGTTACCGCTTCGTAGAGACTAAGAAAC
>NZ_JALDUM010000001.1:1003714-1037648 GCF_023109515.1 Streptococcus mitis | reverse complement strand
AACCTAAGAAAGATATCCCAGGTTACCGCTTCGTAGAGACTAAGAAACTTCCAAATGGTGACATCGAACATGTCTACGAAAAAGTAACGCCACCAGCTCCAACACCTTCACCTGTTCCTCAACCAAATCCAGGTAATCAAAATATTACAACTTGGACAGATGAAAATGGTAATCCAGTGAAACCATCTGAGCCAGGTTCTAAGGAGCCAGGAACAATTCCAGGTTATGAATATGTGAAGACTGTGACGGATCCGAATGGAAGTATCAGACATATCTTCAGAAAAGTTCAAACTCCAACCCCAGTTGAACCAAGTCAACCAGTTGAGCCAGCAACTCCAGCAATGCCTGAACAGCCAGCTAAACCTCAAGTACCGGCTACTCCAGCACAACCAACAGCAGTCAAAGAAGCTGAAGGTAAGCGTGAATTGCCAAATACTGGTACAGAAGACAATGCTAGCCTAGCAGCACTTGGACTTCTCGGAGTATTGAGTGGATTTGGATTTGTAGCTCGCAAGAAGAAAGAAGACTAAGCTTTCTAATTAATATGATTTGTTTGCAATGAACATATCTGTTTAAACCTGATGAATCATTCGATTCATCAGGTTTTTTCGGCTCTTTGTCAACTGTATGCGTTTGATTATAGTTCATCAAAAACTAGATTAGAATTGTTAGATAATATCATTTTATGTTATAATGAAGAAAAAACAGAGGTGTTCAAATGTCAGAAGCAGGTCATAAGTTTTTAGCAAAATTGGGGAAAAAACGCTTACGTCCAGGTGGAAAACGTGCCACAGATTGGTTAATTGCGGAAGGAGGGTTTTCAAAAGAAAAGAGAATACTAGAGGTTGCGTGTAATAGGGGAACTACAGCAATTGAGTTGGCACAGCGTTTTGGTTGTAAGATAACTGCTGTTGATATGGATGCTCAAGCTTTAGAAGTGGCTAAAAAATCTGCTGAAACGGCAGGTGTTGCTCATTTGATCAGGTTTGAAAGAGCAAATGCAATGAAACTTCCTTATGAAGATGCTAGTTTTGATATTGTTATAAATGAAGCTATGCTGACTATGCAAGCCGATCAAGCTAAGAAAAAATGTGTAATGGAATATCTAAGGGTTTTAAAACCTGAAGGTCTTCTCTTGACACATGATGTGCTTCTTAAGGAAGCTAAAGAGTCTGTCAGACAGGAACTGTCACAAGCAATTCATGTAAATGTAGGTCCTTTAACTCAAGATGGTTGGGAACAGGTGATGATAGAATCAGGTTATTGTGATGTGAAAGTATTGACTGGTGAAATGACATTAATGAAATTATCAGGTATGATTTATGACGAAGGTTGGCTAGGAACTTTGAAAATTTGCGTAAATGCTTGTAAAAAGGAGAATAGAAAGCAGTTTTTAACTATGTATAAAATGTTTGATAAGAATAAAAAGAACTTGGGATTTATTGCGATGGCTAGTTATAAATCGTCAAATCGTTAGATAATCATTGAAGTTAACTTTTCCTTTTTTCTTTCTTAAAAAATATGCTATAATAGAGAGTAAAAAACTTTGAAAGAAAGAAAAAGATGAATTTAAAAGATTACATTGCAACAATTGAAAATTATCCAAAGGAAGGGATTACCTTCCGTGATATCAGTCCTTTGATGGCTGATGGAAATGCTTATAGCTATGCTGTTCGTGAAATTGTTCAGTATGCTACTGACAAGAAAATCGACATGATCGTAGGTCCTGAAGCTCGTGGTTTTATCGTGGGTTGTCCAGTGGCCTTCGAGTTAGGAATTGGCTTTGCCCCTGTTCGTAAGCCAGGTAAATTGCCGCGCGAAGTCATTTCTGCTGACTATGAAAAAGAGTACGGTGTTGATACCTTGACTATGCACGCGGATGCCATCAAGCCAGGTCAACGTGTTCTTATCGTAGATGACCTCTTGGCAACAGGTGGAACTGTTAAGGCAACTATCGAGATGATTGAAAAACTTGGTGGTGTTGTCGCAGGTTGTGCCTTCCTTGTTGAATTGGATGAATTGAACGGCCGTGAAAAAATCGGTGACTACGATTACAAGGTTCTTATGCATTATTAATGAAAAACAGTCCCTAGGGCTGTTTTCTCTACATTAGGATATAAAAATAGACTATAGCTAGTTAGAGAAAAACTATAATTGAAAACTATATCTTCTTACAGTATAATAAAGGAAACAAGTGTTTGCATTTTAACTCTAAACACAAGCAATTATTCCTGAAAATTACAGTTAGGAGAGGGTTATGCCGATTCGAATTGATAAAAAATTACCAGCTGTTGAGATTTTACGGACAGAGAATATCTTTGTCATGGATGATCAACGTGCGGCCCACCAAGACATCCGTCCCTTGAAGATTTTAATTTTAAATCTCATGCCACAGAAAATGGTCACAGAGACCCAGTTGTTGCGCCATTTGGCGAATACGCCCTTGCAACTGGATATTGATTTTCTTTATATGGAAAGCCACCGTTCTAAGACAACTCGTTCAGAGCACATGGAGACCTTTTATAAAACTTTTCCTGAAGTTAAGGACGAGTATTTTGATGGGATGATTATCACGGGTGCTCCAGTTGAGCATTTACCATTTGAGGAAGTGGACTATTGGGAGGAATTTAGTCAGGTAATCGAGTGGTCCAAGACCCATGTCTATTCGACCCTTCATATCTGTTGGGGTGCTCAGGCGGGACTCTATCTGCGTTATGGGGTTGAAAAATACCAGATGGACAGTAAGTTATCAGGTATTTATCCTCAGGACACCTTAAAGGAAGGTCATCTTCTCTTTAGAGGTTTTGACGATAGTTACGTATCACCTCATTCTCGGCACACGGAGATTTCTAAGGAAGATGTCTTAAACAAAACCAATCTCGAGATTTTATCAGAAGGACCTCAGGTTGGGGTTTCGATTTTGGCTAGTCGTGATTTACGAGAAATTTATAGTTTTGGGCATTTGGAGTACGACCGTGATACCTTGGCAAAAGAGTATTTCCGAGATTGTGACGCAGGTTTAAATCCACATATTCCAGAAAATTACTTTAAGGATGATGATGTCAACCAGACACCTTGTCTTTGTTGGTCTTCATCAGCAGCCCTCTTTTTCAGTAACTGGGTGAATTATGCGGTGTATCAGGAGACGCCTTTTGACTGGAGAAAAATAGAAGATGATGCATCTGCATTTGGGTATTTATAAGAGGAATTATGACATATTTAGACGCTTTTAAATCAGGGAACTTGGTTTTACCGAGTGCCCTGCTCTTGCATTTTAAGGAACTCTTTCCTTCTAGCGACGATTTTCTGGTCTGGCAATTTTTCTATTTGCAAAATACGACAGGTTTGGATGAAATGTCGCCAAGCCAGATTGCTGAAAGGATTGGTAAGGAAATTTCGGATGTCAATCAGGCTATTTCCAATCTAACGGAGAGGGGACTGCTTCAGTATCGTACTATCGAATTAAATGGCGAAATCGAATTGCTTTTTGATGCTAGTTTGGCATTGGAATGTTTGGATAATTTGCTTGGAGCTGCTCATTCAAGTTCAGACCAGTTGACACCTCAAAATCAGCTTAAGAATTTGGTGGAAACTTTCCAGCAGGAGTTGGGACGCTTGTTGACTCCTTTTGAGATTGAGGATTTGACCAAGACACTAAAGGAAGATGGGACCAGTGCTGACTTGATTAAGGAGGCTCTTCGTGAAGCTGTTTTGAATGGGAAACCAAACTGGAAGTACATTCAGGCGATTTTGAGAAACTGGCGTCATGAAGGTATCAAGAGTGTGGCTCAAATTGAGGCCAAGCGGGCAGAGAGAGAAGCAAGCAATCCTCAGTTGACACAGCTATCGACAGATTTCAGAAATGCTATGGATCTCTGGAAGGATTGATCGTTACAAGCAGGCTTGAAATCCGAGTAAGATTTGCAAGCTGTGTATAATTGTGATAAAATAAGTAGAAAATAAATTGAAAAAAGAGGTATGTGAAATGTCACGTAAACCATTTATTGCTGGTAACTGGAAAATGAACAAAAATCCAGAAGAAGCTAAAGCATTCGTTGAAGCAGTTGCATCAAAACTTCCTTCATCAGATCTTGTTGAAGCAGGTATCGCAGCTCCAGCTCTTGATTTGACAACGGTTCTTGCAGCTGCAAAAGGTTCAAACCTTAAAGTTGCTGCTCAAAACTGCTACTTTGAAAATGCAGGTGCTTTCACTGGTGAAACAAGCCCACAAGTTTTGAAAGAAATCGGTACTGACTATGTTGTTATCGGTCACTCAGAACGCCGTGACTACTTCCATGAAACTGACGAAGATATCAACAAAAAAGCAAAAGCAATCTTTGCAAACGGTATGCTTCCAATCATCTGTTGTGGTGAGTCACTTGAAACTTACGAAGCTGGTAAAGCTGCTGAATTCGTAGGTGCTCAAGTATCTGCTGCATTGGCTGGATTGACTGCTGATCAAGTTGCTGCATCAGTTATCGCTTATGAGCCAATCTGGGCTATCGGTACTGGTAAATCAGCTTCACAAGACGATGCACAAAAAATGTGTAAAGTTGTTCGTGACGTTGTAGCTGCTGACTTCGGTCAAGAAGTGGCGGACAAAGTTCGTGTTCAATACGGTGGTTCTGTTAAACCTGAAAACGTTGCTTCATACATGGCTTGCCCAGACGTTGACGGTGCCCTTGTAGGTGGTGCGTCACTTGAAGCAGAAAGCTTCTTGGCTTTGCTTGACTTTGTAAAATAATCAGTAGCAAAAGCTAGGTGGAACAGCATTGAGATGTCTGTTCCATTTTTTATAGGAGAGGAAAGATTGAAAACAAAGATTGGAAAAATTGGATTAGCAAGTATCTGCTTACTAGGATTGGCAACTAGCCAGGTCGCTGCAAATGAAACTGAAGTGGCAAAAACTTCGCAGGATGCAACGACAGTTTCAAGTAGTTCAGAGCAAAATCAGTCTTCTAATAAAACTCAAACGAGTGCAGGTGTAAAGACCACTGCTTCTGCCCACTGGGAGGGGGATTATTATGTAAAGGCTGATGGTTCCAAAGCCAAGAGTGAGTGGATTTTTGATAACTACTATAAGGCTTGGTTCTATATTAAGTCAGACGGTCGTTATGCTCAAAATGAGTGGCAGGGCAATTACTACCTAAAATCAGGTGGTTATATGGCCAAAAATGAATGGGTTTATGATAACGCCTATAAGAATTGGTTTTACCTGAAATCCGATGGTTCTTATGCTAACCAGGAGTGGCACTCTGTTGGAGGTAAATGGTACTATTTTAAAAAATGGGGCTATTTAGCTAAAAGTCAATGGCAGGGAAGTTATTTCCTAAATGGTCAAGGTGCCATGATGCAAAATGAATGGCTCTATGATCCAGCCTATTCGTCTTACTTCTATCTTAAGTCCGATGGTTCTTATGCAAATCAAGAGTGGCAAAAGATTGATGGCAAGTGGTATTATTTCAAGAAGTGGGGATACATGGCTCAAGATGAGTGGCATGGAAACTATTATTTGACAGGAAGTGGTGCTATGGCTACTGGTGAATTAGTCATGGATGATGCTCGCTATATTTTTTCTGACTCAGGTGAGTTAAAAGAAAAGAAAGACTTGAATGTTGGCTGGGTTCACCGAAATGGCAGACGTTATTTCTTTAACCATCGTGAAGAACAAGTTGGGACTGATCAAGTTAAAAAGGTCATCGATGTCAGTGAACACAATGGTCGTATCAGTGACTGGAAAAAAGTCATCGATGATAATGGAGTAGATGGAGTCATTGTTCGTTTGGGCTATAGTGGAACTGAGGACAAGGAATTGGCTCATAATATCAAGGAGTTAAACCGTCTTGGAATTCCTTACGGTGTTTACCTCTATACTTATGCTGAAAATGAGACCGATGCTGAGAATGATGCTAAGCAGACTATTGAACTCTTGAAGAAATACAAGATGAACTTGTCTTATCCAATCTACTATGATGTTGAAAATTGGGAGTATTTAAATAAGACCAAGAAAGCTCCGACCGACACAGCTACTTGGGTTAAAATTATCAATAAATATATGGAAACCATGAAGCATGCTGGTTACCAAAACGTGAAAGTTTATAGCTATCGTCAACTTTTGCAAACTCGTTTGAATCATCCTGATATTTTACAACATGTAAACTGGGTTGCAGCTTATACGGATGCGCTTGATTGGAATAATCCTCATTATTCAGGAGAAAAAGGATGGCAATATACTTCATCTGACTCTCTTAAAGGGATTCGAGGACGTGTGGATGTTAGCGTCTGGTATTAAGATGTAAAACTGAGAAAAGAGTGTACATTTGTATGCTCTTTTCTTTATTTTATCTCTGTTAAGAGAGATTGAAAGTGACTGGGTTTCATTCTAAAAAATTCTTAAATTATCAGTCTATTGCAACTTTTCTCATGTGAGTCATTTGGCTTGCTATTGGTTTTACTTAGTAGTATACTAAGGTAGTAATCATTAAGAAGTGGTTACAAAAAATAATAAACGAGGTAAAATAAAATGGTAGAATTGAAAAAAGAAGCAGTAAAAGACGTAACATCATTGACAAAAGTAGCGCCAGTAGCATTGGCAAAAACAAAGGAAGTATTGAACCAAGCTGTTGCTGATTTGTACGTAGCTCACGTTGCTTTGCACCAAGTACACTGGTATATGCGCGGTCGTGGTTTTCTTGTGTGGCATCCAAAAATGGATGAATACATGGACAGCCTTGATGGCTATCTTGACGAAATCAGCGAACGTTTGATTACACTTGGTGGCAGCCCATTCTCTACTTTGACAGAATTCCTTCAACATAGTGAAATCGAAGAAGAAGCTGGTGAATACCGTAATGTTGAAGAAAGCTTGGAACGTGTCCTAGATGTTTATCGTTATCTCATCACTCTGTTCCAAAAAGCTTTGGATGTTACTGATGAAGAAGGTGATGATGTGACAAACGATATCTTTGTTGGTGCTAAAGCTGAACTTGAGAAAACGGTTTGGATGCTTGCCGCAGAACTTGGACAAGCACCTGGTTTGTAAGAAATAGAATAATCATATAAAAATCTGTAGGATGCCTCTTACGGATTTTTTTCTATTCTGTAAGCTATTCCAAACCAGTCTTTTTTTGAGTTTTTTGATAAAATAGTACTATCAGTGAAAAGGATGGAAGCATGACTAAGAAAATTGTAGCTATTTGGGCCCAGGATGAAGAGGGTGTGATTGGTAAGGACAATCGTCTGCCTTGGCATTTGCCAGCAGAATTGCAACACTTTAAAGAAACAACTCTGAATCATGCTATCTTGATGGGGCGTGTGACCTTTGACGGGATGGGGCGTCGCTTGCTTCCAAAACGGGAGACTTTGATTTTGACTCGTAACCCAGAAGAAAAGATAGATGGGGTTACTACTTTTTATGATGTCCAGTCTGTCTTGGACTGGTATCAGGGGCAAGACAAGAATCTCTATATTATTGGCGGGAAGCAAATTTTTCAGGCTTTTGAACCCTACCTTGATGAAGTGATTGTGACTCAAATTCATGCTCGGGTGGAAGGAGATACCTATTTTCCTGAAGAGTTTGACTTATCTCTTTTTGAGACGGTTTCAAGCAAATCTTATACCAAAGATGAGAAGAATCCTTATGATTTTACCATTCAATACCGCAAGAGAAAGGAAGTCTAATGGAACGTAGTATATTTGGTTTTTTCACAGCCATGCTGTGTTTGGTCTGCTTGCTTGCAGGAGCACAGGCTTTTCGTAAAAAGCGTTATGGACTTTCTGTCCTGCTCTGGTTAAATGCCTTTACCAATTTGGTCAATAGTGTCCATGCTTTTTACATGACCTTATTTTAGATAGAATGACAGTATAGAATAGAACGGAAGGAAATCATGCCTACAAATAGGAATAATGATATGATGGTTTATTGCTCATTTTGTGGCAAAAGCCAAGAAGAAGTACAAAAAATAATCGCTGGGAACAACGCCTTTATTTGTAATGAATGTGTGGAGTTGGCTCAGGAAATCATTCGGGAGGAGTTGGCTGAGGAAGTCTTGGCAGACTTGTCTGAGGTTCCAAAACCAATCGAACTCCTCCACATCTTGAATCACTATGTAATCGGTCAAGATCGTGCCAAACGTGCCTTGGCAGTAGCTGTTTACAACCATTACAAACGCATCAATTTTCACGATACACGCGAAGAATCAGAAGATGTGGATTTGCAGAAGTCAAACATCTTGATGATTGGGCCAACCGGTTCAGGAAAAACTTTTCTTGCCCAGACCTTGGCTAAGAGCTTGAATGTACCTTTTGCGATTGCGGATGCAACAGCTCTGACTGAGGCTGGTTATGTGGGTGAGGATGTGGAAAATATCCTCCTCAAACTCTTGCAGGCTGCTGACTTTAATATTGAACGTGCAGAGCGTGGGATTATCTACGTGGATGAAATTGACAAGATTGCTAAGAAGAGCGAGAATGTCTCTATCACACGTGATGTTTCTGGTGAAGGGGTGCAACAAGCCCTTCTCAAGATTATCGAGGGAACTGTTGCCAGCGTACCGCCTCAAGGTGGACGCAAGCATCCACAACAAGAGATGATTCAAGTGGATACTAAAAATATCCTTTTCATCGTGGGTGGTGCCTTTGATGGCATTGAAGAAATTGTCAAACAACGTCTGGGTGAAAAGGTTATTGGCTTTGGTCAAAATAACAAGGCGATTGATGAAAATAGCTCTTACATGCAAGAAATCATCGCTGAAGATATTCAAAAATTCGGGATTATCCCTGAGTTGATTGGACGCTTGCCTGTCTTTGCAGCCCTTGAGCAATTGACAGTCGATGACTTGGTTCGCATCTTGAAAGAGCCAAGAAATGCCTTGGTGAAACAATATCAAACCTTGCTTTCTTATGATGATGTTGAGTTGGAATTTGACGATGAAGCCCTTCAAGAGATTGCCAATAAAGCCATCGAACGTAAGACAGGGGCGCGTGGTCTTCGCTCCATTATCGAAGAAACCATGCTAGACGTCATGTTTGAAGTACCGAGTCAGGAAAATGTGAAATTGGTCCGCATCACAAAAGAAGCTGTCGATGGAACGGATAAACCGATCCTAGAAACAGCCTAGAGGTGATTATGGAACTTAATACACATAATGCTGAGATCTTGCTCAGTGCAGCTAATAAATCCCACTATCCGCAGGATGAACTGCCAGAGATTGCCCTAGCAGGGCGTTCCAATGTTGGCAAGTCTAGCTTTATCAATACCATGTTGAACCGCAAGAATCTAGCGCGAACTTCAGGGAAACCTGGTAAAACTCAGCTTCTCAACTTCTTTAATATCGACGACAAGATGCGTTTTGTGGATGTGCCTGGTTATGGCTATGCTCGTGTTTCTAAAAAGGAACGTGAAAAGTGGGGACGCATGATTGAGGAGTATTTAACAACTCGGGAGAATCTCCGTGCGGTGATCAGTTTAGTTGACCTTCGTCATGACCCGTCAGCAGATGATGTCCAGATGTACGAATTTCTCAAGTATTACGAGATTCCGGTTATCATCGTTGCAACTAAGGCGGACAAGATTCCTCGTGGTAAATGGAACAAGCACGAATCAGCAATCAAAAAGAAATTAAACTTTGACCCAAGTGATGATTTCATCCTCTTTTCATCTGTCAGCAAGGCAGGGATGGATGAGGCTTGGGATGCAATCTTAGAAAAATTGTGAGGAAAAGAAAATGGCAAAAACAATTCATACAGATAAAGCTCCAAAGGCTATCGGACCTTATGTTCAAGGAAAAATCGTTGGCAACCTTTTGTTTGCTAGCGGTCAAGTTCCCCTATCTCCTGAAACTGGGGAAATCGTTGGAGAAACCATCCAAGAACAGACAGAACAAGTCTTGAAAAACATTGGTGCTATTTTGGCAGAAGCAGGAACAGACTTTGACCATGTTGTCAAAACAACTTGCTTCTTGAGCGATATGAACGACTTTGTTCCTTTTAACGAGGTTTACCAAACGGCCTTCAATGAGGAATTTCCAGCTCGTTCAGCTGTGGAGGTGGCTCGTCTTCCTCGTGATGTAAAAGTCGAAATCGAAGTCATCGCAGAGATTGGATAAGCTAGTTGAAGTTTGGTTCGGCCAAACTTCTTTTGATATAAGGAGAAAAAGATGACAAAGAAACAACTTCACTTAGTGATTGTGACAGGGATGAGTGGTGCAGGGAAAACTGTGGCCATTCAGTCCTTCGAGGATCTAGGCTATTTTACCATTGATAATATGCCGCCAGCTCTCTTGCCTAAGTTTTTACAGTTGGTTGAAACCAAGGAAGACGACCATAAGTTAGCCTTGGTAGTGGATATGCGTAGCCGTTCTTTCTTCTCAGAGATTTCAGCTGTTTTGGATGAGTTGGAAAATAAGGAAGAACTGGATTTTAAAATTCTCTTTTTGGATGCAGCTGATAAGGAATTAGTTGCTCGTTATAAGGAAACCAGACGAAGCCACCCTCTAGCAGCAGACGGTCGGATTTTGGATGGAATCAAGTTGGAGCGTGAACTCTTGGCACCACTGAAAAACATGAGCCAAAATGTGGTGGATACAACTGAACTCACTCCACGTGAACTGCGTAAAACCATTGCAGAACAGTTTTCAGATCAGGCACAAACCCAGTCTTTCCGTATCGAAGTCATGTCTTTTGGCTTTAAATATGGAATCCCGATTGATGCAGATTTAGTCTTTGATGTCCGTTTCTTGCCAAATCCATATTACCTTCCAGAACTGAGAAACCAAACGGGTGTGGATGAACCTGTTTATGATTATGTCATGAACCATCCTGAATCAGAAGACTTTTATCAACATTTATTGGCCTTGATTGAGCCGATTTTGCCAAGTTACCAAAAGGAAGGGAAGTCTGTTTTGACCATTGCCATGGGTTGTACGGGTGGGCAACACCGTAGTGTGGCCTTTGCTAAACGCTTGGCGCAGGACTTATCCAAGAATTGGTCTGTCAATGAAGGGCATCGCGACAAAGACCGAAGAAAGGAAACGGTAAACCGTTCATGAGAAAACCAAAGATAACGGTGATTGGTGGAGGAACTGGAATCCCCGTCATTCTTAAAAGTCTGCGGGAAAAAGATGTGGAAATCGCTGCTATCGTAACGGTGGCAGATGATGGTGGTTCATCAGGTGAACTCCGAAAAAATATGCAGCAGTTGACACCGCCAGGCGATCTTCGCAATGTCCTTGTGGCTATGTCGGATATGCCTAAGTTTTATGAGAAGGTCTTTCAGTATCGCTTTTCTGAGGAAGCCGGAGCCTTTGCTGGTCATCCGCTGGGAAATCTCATCATTGCTGGCTTGTCAGAAATGCAGGGATCGACCTATAATGCCATGCAGTTACTGAGTAAATTTTTCCACACAACTGGAAAGATTTATCCTTCAAGTGACCATCCTTTGACCCTTCATGCAGTCTTTCAGGATGGAACAGAAGTGGCTGGAGAGAGCCATATTGCAGATTATCCGGGCATGATTGACCATGTCTATGTGACCAATACCCTCAACGATGATATACCTCTTGCCAGCCGTCGAGTAGTGCAGACCATTCTTGAAAGTGACATGATTGTCCTCGGGCCTGGTTCCCTCTTTACCTCGATTTTGCCCAATATCGTGATTAAAGAAATCGGGCAGGCACTTTTGGAAACTAAGGCAGAAATCGCCTATGTCTGCAATATCATGACCCAACGTGGGGAGACGGAATATTTTACAGATAGCGATCACGTGGAAGTTTTGCATCGCCATCTTGGCCGACCTTTTATCGATACTGTCTTGGTGAATATCGAAAAAGTCCCTCAGGAATACATGAATTCCAACCGTTTTGATGAATACTTGGTGCAGGTGGACCATGATTTTGCTGGTCTTTGTAAGCAAGTTCCGCGTGTGATTTCATCCAACTTTCTTCGTCTGGAAAATGGGGGTGCCTTCCACGATGGAGATTTGATTGTGGATGAATTGATGCGGATTATACAGGTGAGAAAATGAGTTTCACAGTAGCAGTAAAAGAAGAAATTCTAGGTCAGCACCATCTAAGCCGGCATGAATTATCTGCCATTATCAAGATGTCTGGTAGCATCGGTCTCTCGACTTCGGGCTTGACCTTGTCCGTCGTGACAGAAAATGCCAAACTGGCTCGTCACCTCTATGAGTCCTTTCTCTATTTTTATGAAATCAAATCAGAAATCCGCCATCACCAACGGAGTAATCTTCGCAAGAATCGCGTCTATACCGTTTTTACTGATGAAAAGGTGCAGGATTTGTTGAGCGATTTGCATTTGGCCGACTCTTTCTTTGGCCTGGAAACAGGTATTGATGAGGAGATTTTATCAGACGAGGAAGCCGGTCGTGCTTATCTTTGTGGCGCTTTCTTGGCAAATGGAAGCATTCGTGACCCTGAATCAGGTAAGTACCAGTTGGAAATCAGTTCTGTTTATCTGGACCACGCGCAAGGGATTGCCTCACTTCTCCAGCAATTTTTACTGGATGCCAAGGTGCTTGAGCGTAAGAAGGGGGCAGTGACCTACCTCCAGCGAGCTGAAGATATTATGGACTTCTTGATTGTCATCGGAGCTATGCAGGCGCGTGATGATTTTGAGCGGGTTAAGATTTTGCGAGAAACTCGTAACGACCTCAATCGGGCCAATAATGCCGAGACAGCCAATATTGCTCGGACAGTTTCTGCCAGCATGAAGACTATCAACAATATCAGTAAAATCAAAGATATCATGGGCTTAGAAAATCTGCCAGTGGATTTGCAGGAAGTAGCACAGTTGCGGATTCAGCACCCAGACTACTCTATCCAGCAGTTAGCAGATAGTCTCAGCACTCCCCTTACAAAAAGTGGTGTCAACCACAGACTCAGAAAGATAAACAAATTAGCCGATGAACTATAAAACCACGAATCCTATGTGACTCGTGGTTCTTTTTTTATAAACTAGTAGAGTGTTTTGGTTGTACTTTTTGCTCAGGGTCGATGTAGTTGATAGCATTGTTGACAGCAGTTGGAGCTTCTCCGAGGCCTGTCGCAATCAGATCAATTTTTCCTTCATAGTAGCAACAGTCACCGATAGCATAGATACCTGCTTTGCTGGATTCCTGTTTGCTGTTGACGATAATCTTGTGACGGTTGAGGTCCAGACCCCAGTTTTTAAGGTTACCGACAGAAGATTTGAAACCATAGTTGACAAAGAGGTGGTCTAGGTCAATAGTTTCTGTTTCATCAGATTTAACTTTTGTGATTTCCAACTTGTCAAGCGTTTTTCCATCTCCAAGGAGTTGGCTAGGGACGAATGGTGTCTTGATGATCACAGAAGATTCCTGCAAAGCTTGGACACTGTGTTCCAAGGCGCGGAAATTATCTCTGCGGTGAACAAGGGTAGTTGGTGCAATTTTTTCAAAAGCCAAAGCCCAATCCACAGCCGAGTCTCCTCCACCAAGAATCGTCACTTTCTTACCAGCATATTGCTGGATGTTGGAAACGTGGTAGTGGATATTTTCATAGTCTTCAACGCCTTCTAGTTCCAGAGGACGTGGTTTGAAGGCACCGCCCCCCATAGCGATGATAACAGTTTTAGACAGGTGACTTCCTTTAGAAGTTGTAATTACAAAGCCTTCTTCTTGTTTTTCAATCTCAAGAACCGTTTCATTGAGATGAATAGGGGTATCAAAGCCGTTTAACTGTTCAATCAAGCGGTTGGTCAACTCTTCTCCAGTCAGGTTTGGGAAACCTGGTACGTCTAGGATTTCCTTTTCAGGATAGAGAATAGCAGGCTGTCCACCTAGTTGAGGAAGGGAATCGATGATTTGGACCTTTGCTTGGCGTAGGTGGGCGTAAAAGGCCGCAAAAAGCCCGACAGGACCGCCACCTACAATAGTGATATCATAGAGTTGAGACATGGTTTCTCCTTTGTTTTTTCTAGTCATACTCTTCGAAAATCAAATTCAAACCACGTCAGCGTCGCCTTACCGTACTCAAGTACAGCCTGCGGCTAACTTCCTAGTTTGCTCTTTGATTTTCATTGAGTATCAGTTTATTTTATCATATTTTTTCTTTAATTTAAAATGAAGTAGGATAGGGAAAAAAATGCCAGAAAAATGGTATAATAGAAAGGAACGTGTTTGGACAGAGAGGAGACAGCAGATGAACTTTCAACAATTATCCAACCTGCAATATTGGACTAGCTTGTTTTCTAGTCCTTGGAGTATTGCCATCAATGTGTTTGATATTTTGATTGTGGCCTATATTTTATATCGTTTTACAAAAGCGATAGCTGGCACCAAGATTATGATTTTGGTGCGTGGGGTCGTGATCTTTGTATTAGCCCAGGTTGTGGCCAATATCCTTGATTTAACAACGATTTCTTGGTTGATTAATCAGATTATCACCTATGGGGTTATTGCTGCGGTTGTTATCTTCTCTCCAGAGATTCGGACTGGTTTGGAACGCTTGGGAAGGGCGACAGATTTCTTTTCTACTGCTCAAATTAGTGCAGAGGAGCAAATGATTCGTGCCTTTGTCAAGTCGGTTGAATATATGAGTCCTCGTAAGATTGGTGCTCTGGTTGCCATCCAACGAGTTCGGACCTTACAAGAATACATTGCGACAGGGATTCCTTTGGATGCCAATATTTCAGCTGAACTCCTTATTAATATCTTTATCCCCAACACTCCCCTACACGATGGTGCTGTGATTATCAGAGAAAATCGAATAGCAGTAACCTCTGCCTATCTTCCCTTGACAGAAAGCACAGGGATTTCCAAGGAATTTGGGACCAGACACCGGGCGGCTATCGGTTTGTCAGAAGTATCCGATGCCTTGACCTTCATCGTCTCAGAGGAAACAGGAGGCATTTCTATTACCTATAACGGTGTTTTCAAGCACGACTTGACGATTGAAGAATTTGAAGCAGAGCTACGAGCAATTCTTTTGCCGGCTGTTGAGGAAAAAGTCAGTTTCAAGGATCGTTTGCTAGGAGGTTGGAAATATGAGAAAAAATAGTCTATATATCATTTCATCTCTCTTTTTTGCTTGTGTCTTATTCATTTATGCAACGTCAACCAACTTTCAAAATAGCAATACCGCAAGGCAGGTCAAATCAGAAACCTACACCAATACGATAACGAACGTTCCTATCGATATTCACTATGATAATGACCAGTATTTCATTAGTGGATTTGCATCAGAAGTTTCAGTGATATTAACCGGAGCTAATCGTGTGACCTTGGCCAGCGAAATGCAGGAGAGCACTCGTAAGTTTAAGGTCACAGCGGATTTGACGGATGCCAGTGTTGGAACGATTGAAGTTCCCTTGAATATTGAAAATCTTCCAAGCGGATTGACCGCTGTGGCAACGCCTCAAAAGATTACAGTGAAAGTTGGGAAGAAGGTTAAGCGAGATGGGATGATTGTTGTGCCACAAGTTGACCAAAGCCAGATTGATTCCAAGCTACAAATTGATAGTGTAACCGTGTCAAACGAACGAGTTTCTGTCACAACTGACCAAGAAACACTAGCTAAAATTGATCGTATTATTGCGCTTTTACCAACTAGCGAACGGATAACAGGTAATTACAGTGGTTCAGTACCTTTGCAGGCAATCGACCGTAATGGTGTTGTCTTACCAGCGGTGATTACTCCATTTGATACGACAATGAAGGTCACTACAAAACCTGTGGGTACAAGTTCAAACACATCAAATTCAACTACAAGCAGTTCGTCGGAGACATCTTCGTCAACGAAAGCAACTAGTTCAAAAACGAATTAAAAATAGGAAAAGGATTTTATAAAAATGGGTAAATATTTTGGGACTGATGGAGTCCGTGGAGAAGCTAACGTAGAATTAACGCCAGAATTGGCCTTTAAACTAGGACGTTTTGGAGGCTATGTTCTTAGCCAACATGAAACGGAAGCACCGAAAGTTTTTGTAGGACGTGATACACGTATTTCTGGGGAAATGTTAGAATCTGCCTTGGTGGCAGGTCTCCTCTCTGTAGGGATTCACGTCTACAAACTTGGTGTCCTTGCAACACCAGCAGTAGCTTACTTGGTAAAAACTGAGGGAGCCAGTGCAGGTGTCATGATTTCTGCTAGCCATAACCCAGCCCTTGATAATGGAATTAAGTTCTTTGGTGGTGATGGTTTCAAACTAGATGACGAAAAAGAAGCAGAAATTGAAGCCTTGCTAGATGCTGCGGAAGACACTCTTCCTCGTCCAAGTGCTGAAGGCTTGGGAACCTTGGTAGATTATCCAGAAGGTTTGCGTAAGTATGAAGGATACCTTGTTTCAACTGGAACTCCTCTTGATGGAATGAAGGTTGCCTTGGATACAGCCAATGGTGCAGCTTCTACAAGTGCCCGTCAAATTTTTGCAGATCTTGGTGCTCAATTAACGGTTATCGGGGAAACACCAGATGGTCTTAACATCAACCTTAATGTTGGTTCAACTCACCCAGAAACCCTTCAAGAAGTGGTCAAAGAAAGCGGATCAGCTATTGGTTTGGCCTTTGATGGAGACAGTGACCGTTTGATTGCTGTTGATGAAAATGGGGATATCGTTGATGGTGATAAAATCATGTACATCATCGGGAAATACCTTTCTGAAAAAGGACAATTGGCTCAAAATACAATCGTGACAACTGTTATGTCCAACCTTGGCTTCCACAAGGCCTTGGACCGTGAAGGTATTAACAAGGCAGTCACTGCAGTTGGCGACCGCTACGTTGTTGAAGAAATGAGAAAATCAGGCTACAACCTTGGTGGTGAACAGTCTGGTCACGTCATCTTGATGGACTACAATACAACAGGTGATGGTCAATTATCAGCTGTCCAATTGACAAAAATCATGAAGGAAACTGGTAAGAGTTTGTCAGAGTTGGCAGCAGAAGTAACCATCTATCCACAAAAATTAGTCAATATCCGAGTGGAAAATGCCATGAAGGAAAAGGCTATGGAAGTGCCAGCTATCAAGGATATCATCGAGAAGATGGAAGAAGAAATGGCAGGGAATGGCCGTATCCTAGTACGCCCAAGTGGAACAGAGCCCCTTTTGCGTGTTATGGCAGAAGCGCCTACAACAGAAGAAGTGGACTACTATGTTGATACCATCGCAGACGTAGTTCGAGCTGAAATCGGGATTGACTAAATCCTAGAAAACTAGATGAAAATAAAAAATTATGGTACAATAGCTTATAATATTGTAGCCAAGGGAGAAAGACATGAATCTTAAACGTGAACAAGAATTTGTTAGTCAGTATCATTTTGATGCGCGTAATTTTGAATGGGAAAATGAAAATGGAGCTCCTGAAACTAAGGTGGATGTGAACTTCCAATTAATTCAACATGACCAAGAAAATCAAGTGACTTCCTTGATTGTTGTCTTGAGTTTTATGATTGTATTTGATAAATTTGTCATTAGTGGAACCATTTCACAGGTGAATCATATCGATGGTCGTATTGTTAACGAACCAAGTGAATTGAACCAAGAAGAAGTGGAAACCTTGGCTCGTCCATGTTTGAACATGCTCAACCGTTTGACTTACGAAGTAACTGAAATTGCATTAGACTTACCAGGAATCAATTTGGAGTTCTAATATGAAATTAGCTGTTATCACAGATTCCTCTGCCTATCTCAGTGCAGAGGCCTTGCAAAGAGAAGATTTATATGTCTTGGATATTCCTGTCAATATTGATGGTGAGGAGTATGTCGAAGGTATCAATCTGACTGCTGAGGAATTTTACCAAAAAATGGCTCAGGCTTCTGAATTGCCTAAGACCAGTCAACCAAGTATTGCCAAGTTAGATGAGATTCTAACTTCGCTCAAAGAACAAGGTTATACACATGCTTTGGGGCTTTTCCTATCTTCTGGAATTTCAGGTTTTTACCAAAATATCCAGTATATGATAGAAGAATATGAGGGTTTAACTATTGCTTTCCCAGACACTTTGATTACAAGTGCTCCTCTGGGTATCATGGTTGAAAGTGTCTTTAACTGGCTAGACCAGGGTGATGACTTTGCCATTATTCAGGATAAGCTAGCTATTCAAATTAGTCACACATCTGCTTTTATCATGGTGGATGATTTGGATCATTTGGTAAAAGGGGGGCGCCTTTCAAATGGAGCTGCGATTTTGGGCAATCTGCTAAGCATTAAGCCAATCCTCTATTTCAATGATCAAGGTGTGATTGAAGTTTACGAAAAAGTTCGTACTGAAAAGAAAGCAACTAAGCGCTTAATTGAGATTATCAAGGAAGCCACAGCTTCAGGCCAATACCGTATCATTGTCATTCACGGGAATGCTCCTGAAAAGGCTGAAGAATTGCGTCAGCACTTACTTGAATCTGGAGTAGGTACGGATATTTCACTTGCTACATTTGGTAGTGTCATTGGAACCCACCTAGGAGCAGGAAGTATTGCTCTAGGTTATATTCCAGTGATTTAGTTGGGACTTTTAGCTTAGTTAAGAAGTTAGCAAATGAACACGCCTGGAACCCTGTGTGAAAAAGATAGTTCTTCCAAGGAGTAGACACTTCTTGATCAGAACTCCTATTTTCACTTTGTGTTCCTACAGGCTTTGTATCTTAGACAGGAGTAGAGATGAGTATTCGAGTAATTATTGCTGGTTTTAAGGGAAAGATGGGCCAGGCTGCTTGTCAGATGGTTTTGGCTGATCCAGACTTAGACTTGGTAGCAGTTTTGGATCCTTTTGAGTCTGAGTCAGAATGGCAGGGAATTCCTGTTTTCAAGGATAAGGCTGATTTGGTTGGTTTTGAAGCGGATGTCTGGGTAGATTTTACTACTCCAACTGTTGCCTACGAAAATACACGTTTTGCTCTTGAAAATGGCTTTGCTCCAGTAGTTGGAACAACAGGTTTCACAAGTGAAGAAATTGCAGAGCTAAAAGAATTTTCTCGTGTCCAAGATTTGGGTGGCTTGATTGCTCCTAACTTTGCCTTGGGTGCTGTCTTGCTCATGCAATTTGCAAGGCAGTCTGCTAAATATTTCCCAAATGTGGAGATTATCGAGCTTCATCATGACAAGAAAAAAGATGCTCCGAGTGGAACAGCTATTAAAACAGCTGAATTAATGGCAGAAGTTCGAGAGTCTATCCAGCAGGGTGCAGTAGACGAGGAAGAACTCATTGCAGGTGCTCGTGGTGCTGATTTTGATGGCATGCGTATCCACTCAGTTCGTTTGCCAGGTTTGGTAGCCCATCAGGAAGTCATCTTTGGCAATCAGGGAGAAGGATTGACCCTCCGTCATGACTCCTATGATCGCAGCTCCTTCATGACAGGGGTGAATTTGGGAATTAAAGAAGTTGTCAAGCGTCATGAGCTTGTCTATGGATTAGAACACTTATTATGAGATTAACGCAAATGCCTTCTGAATTTCAGAAGGCTTTACCAGTATTAGAAAAAATTAAAGAAGCAGGATTTGAGGCCTATTTTGTTGGAGGTTCTGTTCGAGATGCCCTTCTCAATCGCCCTATCCATGATGTGGATATCGCAACGTCTTCTTATCCAGAAGAGACCAAGCAGATTTTTCCGCGAACAGCCGATATCGGAATCGAGCATGGAACTGTCTTGGTCTTAGATGGGGACGAGGAGTATGAGGTAACCACCTTTCGGACAGAAGATGTCTATGTGGACTATCGAAGACCCAGTGCGGTTTCCTTTGTGCGTTCGCTAGAAGAAGACCTCAAACGCCGTGATTTTACAGTCAACGCCTTTGCCTTGGACGAGACAGGGGAAATCATTGACTTGTTCCATGGTTTAGACGATTTGGGAAAGCAAGTCTTACGAGCAGTTGGAGTGGCAAGTGAGCGTTTCAACGAAGATGCTTTGCGGATTATGCGTGGCTTCCGTTTTCAGGCCAGTCTTGGCTTTGAGCTTGAGTCAGAAACATTTAAAGCTATGAAGACTTTGACGCCACTTTTGGAGAAAATTTCTGTAGAGCGTACCTTCGTTGAGTTTGATAAACTCTTGCTGGCTCCATTTTGGAGAAGGGGCTTGGCTTCCATGATTGAGAGTCAAGCTTATGATTATCTCCCTGATATGGCAGCTAGCCAGGACAAGCTTAACAGACTGTTTGAGTTAGAGACCGATTTTACTTTTGAATCCTCTGAACAAGCCTGGGCGGCTCTACTGTGGGCTTTGGATATTGAAAATGCGCAGCCCTTTTTGAAGGCTTGGAAGACCTCACGCCAGTTTGCTAAGCAAGTTCAGGATTTACTGACTATTTTGGCCTTGCGTGAAAAGGGAGAATTGAGCAAGCGCGATTGTTACCGCTTTGACTTGGATTTGCTTTTACAGGCTGAAAATCTTCGTCAGGCTCAGGGAAAACCAGTCAACCCACAAGTCATCACAGAAACCTACCAGAGTCTGACCATTCATGATAAGAAAGAAATCCAAATCAACGGTGGTATTTTGATCAAGGAATATGGTTATCAGCCGGGCCCAGACTTGGGAGAGATTTTAACAGAGATTGAATATGCCATTGTCGATGGAACATTGGAAAATGACCTACAAGCCATCCATGCTTACTTGAGGGAGAAAAAATGAGTGATTTTATCGTTGAAAAACTAAGTAAATCCGTCGGTGACAAGACCGTTTTTAAGGATATTTCCTTTATCATCCATGACCTAGACAGAATTGGTCTGATTGGTGTCAATGGAACAGGGAAGACCACCCTTTTAGATGTTCTTTCTGGTGTTTCTGGATTTGATGGGGATGTTAGTCCCTTTTCAGCTAAGAATGATTACCAGATTGGTTACTTGACTCAGGACCCTGATTTTGATGATAGCAAGACGGTCTTAGATACGGTTTTATCTAGCGACCTCAAGGAAATCCAGCTCATTCGTGAGTATGAGTTGATCATGCTCAACTATAGTGAGGACAAGCAGGCGCGTTTGGAACGGGTCATGGCTGAAATGGATTCTCTTCAAGCTTGGGAAATTGAGAGTCAGGTCAAGACCGTTCTCAGCAAGCTGGGGATTCAGGACTTATCTACTCCTGTTGGGGAATTATCAGGTGGCCTAAGAAGACGAGTCCAATTGGCGCAAGTTTTACTTGGCAACCACGATCTCTTGCTTTTGGATGAGCCGACCAACCATCTGGATATTGCGACTATTGAGTGGCTGACCCTCTTTTTGAAAAATTCAAAGAAGACCGTCCTTTTTATTACCCACGATCGTTATTTCCTAGACGCTTTGTCAACTCGGATTTTCGAATTGGATCGCGCAGGCTTGACCGAATATCAGGGCAATTATCAGGACTATGTTCGCCTAAAGGCGGAACAGGATGAGCGCGACGCGGCTCTTCTTCACAAAAAAGAACAACTCTACAAACAAGAATTGGCCTGGATGCGCAGACAACCGCAGGCGCGTGCGACCAAGCAGCAGGCTCGTATCAATCGTTTCCATGATCTGAAAAAGGATGTTTCAGTGGGTGCTGCTGAGACAGACTTGACCATGAACTTTGAAACTAGTCGGATTGGGAAGAAAGTTATCGAGTTTCAGGATGTTTCCTTTGCCTATGAAAACAAGCCTATTTTGCAAGATTTTAATCTCTTAGTTCAGGCTAAAGACCGTATCGGAATCGTTGGGGATAACGGTGTGGGAAAATCAACCCTACTCAACTTGATTGCAGGAAGTCTTGAGCCTACAGCAGGTCAAGTTGTGATTGGGGAAACTGTTCGCATTGCCTATTTCTCTCAGCAAATTGAGGGCTTGGATGAAAGCAAGCGAGTTATCAATTACTTGCAGGAAGTGGCAGAAGAGTTCAAGACTAGCGGTGGTTCTACGACTTCGATTGCAGAGTTGCTGGAGCAGTTCCTTTTCCCACGTTCGACTCATGGAACCTTGATTGAGAAATTGTCTGGGGGAGAGAAAAAACGTCTTTATCTCCTCAAACTGCTCTTGGAAAAACCCAATGTTCTTCTTTTGGACGAACCGACAAATGACCTAGATATTGCGACCTTGACAGTTTTGGAGAATTTCTTGCAAGGCTTTGCTGGTCCAGTTTTGACTGTTAGTCACGACCGCTATTTCTTGGATAAGGTAGCGACTAAGATTCTGGCTTTTGAGGATGGCAAGATTCGTCCTTTCTTTGGTCATTACACCGACTACTTAGATGAAAAAGCCTTTGAAACAGAGATGGCCAATCAAGTGCAAAAGATTGAAAAAGAAAAAGTGGTCAAGGTCCGTGAAGATAAGAAACGCATGACCTACCAAGAAAAGCAGGAGTGGGCAAGTATTGAAGGCGATATTGAAGCCTTGGAAAACCGTATCACTGCTATTGAAGAGGAGATGCAGGCAAATGGCTCTGACTTTGGTAAGCTGGCTACTCTCCAAAAAGAGCTAGATGAGAAAAACGAAGCACTTCTTGAAAAATACGAACGCTATGAATATTTAAGTGACTTTGATAGTTAGAAGAATAGAAAAATCCCGTCTCATGACAGGATTTCTCTATTCTTTTTTAGTTTCTTGATGAAAGACATTTTGCCAAGTTTCGTGGCGACGCCAGATACTGGTATGGATGATACCATCTAACTCATAGGAGATGAGTTTGGTCTTCTGACTGATGGAAGTGATCTGAATATCCTTGATAGCGGAATTCAAGTCTTTTTCGGCTTTATAGGCCTCTTTATCCATCTGCTCTCCATCTTGACGAATATAGACAAAATCGTCAGCCAAGAGTTCTTCCAGTTGATTTCCTTGGTCAATCAATTGCTCGCGCATAAGCAATTTTTTGTAGACATTGTCTAAAATCTCATCCTCAGGGATAGATGCTGGCTCGATATGGACATCGGTATCAAAGACTCCAAAACGTTCTTCCAACATAGACTCGACCTGATCCGCAATTTCATGGCTTTCAAAAACAGACAGGTCAGGGTTCATCTCTAGCGTAATATCCAGGTAGATGTTGCTACCGTAGGTGCGACCTCTTTGCGACTTAACCTTGCTGATTTTGGGAATTTCCATGATAGCTTTTTGGTAGTCCTCAAGCAGACGGTCGTCGAAACCATCTGAAAGGCTAAAGGAAGACTCGATGAAGATATCATAGGCAGTTTTCAAGATAAAGAAAGTGATGATGATGGCGACCAGTTTGTCCACAATAGGATAATTGAAACTGCTAGCAAGAATGGCAATGGTCGTACCAAGTGATGTAACAGCATCAGAAAGATTATCCTTGGCAGCTGCTTTCAGTGCCTTGGAGTTGGATTTCTTACTGAGGCGAGTATTGTAGAGATAGACTATGAACATAATCGCTGCAGAAATGATTCCCAGAGTTGCGCCCAGAGGATCAATGACCGTTTCTTCCCGGCTGAGAATCTTTTGAATGGTATCCTGCAGCACATCAAAGCCAACATAAAACATAATGATGGAAGTGATTAAGCTAGCCAAATCTTCAATCTTCCAGTGACCAAAACGGTGGTCACGGTCTGCAGGCTGGCGTGCCATTCGAATCCCAATCAAGAGGGCCACATTTCCAATGATATCGGATACGTTATTGAAACCATCTGCCACCAAACTGGATGAATGAAGAAGGTGGCCAGTTGCTAATTTGGCTGCAGACAAGAGCAGGTAGGTCGAAATGCTGATAATGGCACCACGTTCCGCCAACTTGAGATTTGAAATAGATTGCTTCATTCAACTTCCTTTCTAGTCACATAGCATTCTACCATTATACTGGTTTTCAAGGGAAAATTCAAATAAGGCAGTTTTTACTCTTTGAAAACTTTTCAAAATTTGGTATAATAGTACTACTCAAGGGAGTAGCTGGCAGAAACCTGTGATAGTGTCGTCATTCCGAATTTTATACTGAAAAGTATGCTTTCCGGCACTATCTTAAACAGCGAGACTTGTTATGATTAACAGGTCTCTTTTTGTTTGTCGTGAAAAGATACGATGGGGAAAAGAGAGTCTGTTTTGCACACAATGTCAAGGAGGAGACACATGTCAAAAGAACAAAAACGCCAAGCGTTTTACACTCAGAGTCCTGAAGAGGTCTTGCAGGCTGTGGATGCGACCGAGCAAGGTTTGTCATCAAGTGAGGCGGAAAAGCGCCTTGCAGAATTTGGCCACAATGAACTCGAAGAAGGCGAGAAACGATCAATCCTGGTCAAATTCATCGAGCAATTTAAGGATTTGATGATTATCATCCTAGTTGCGGCAGCAATCTTGTCAGTCGTGACTTCTGGTGGGGAAGATATCGCAGATGCCATTATCATCTTAGCCGTGGTAATCATCAATGCTGCCTTTGGTGTTTACCAAGAAGGGAAAGCAGAAGAAGCTATCGAAGCCCTCAAATCCATGTCTAGTCCAGCTGCCCGCGTTCTGCGTGATGGGCATATGGCGGAGATTGACTCTAAAGAATTGGTACCTGGAGATATCGTTGCCCTTGAAGCAGGTGATGTAGTACCTGCAGACCTACGTTTGCTTGAAGCCAACTCTCTTAAAATCGAAGAAGCAGCTCTTACAGGTGAGTCTGTGCCAGTCGAAAAAGACTTGACAGTTGAACTTGCTACAGATGCTGGTATCGGTGATCGTGTCAACATGGCCTTCCAAAACTCTAACGTTACTTATGGTCGTGGTCTTGGTGTTGTTGTCAATACTGGTATGTATACTGAAGTTGGTCATATCGCTGGTATGCTTCAAGATGCAGATGAGACAGACACACCACTTAAACAAAACTTGAACAACCTTTCTAAGGTCTTGACCTATGCAATCTTGGTCATTGCCCTTGTTACTTTTGTAGTTGGAGTCTTCATTCAAGGGAAAAATCCACTCGGTGAGTTGATGACCTCTGTTGCCCTTGCCGTTGCAGCCATTCCAGAAGGGCTCCCAGCTATCGTGACCATCGTTCTTGCCCTTGGTACTCAAGTTTTGGCCAAACGAAACTCTATCGTTCGTAAGTTGCCAGCAGTAGAAACACTTGGTTCAACGGAAATCATCGCTTCTGATAAGACTGGTACGTTGACCATGAACAAGATGACCGTTGAAAAAGTCTTCTATGATGCAGTCCTACATGACTCAGCTGATGACATTGAACTGGGTCTTGAAATGCCGCTTCTACGTTCAGTAGTCTTAGCTAACGATACTAAGATTGATGTCGAAGGCAATCTGATTGGTGACCCTACTGAAACAGCCTTCATCCAGTATGCCTTGGACAAGGGCTACGATGTTAAAGGTTTCTTAGAGAAATATCCACGTGTGGCTGAGTTGCCATTTGATTCTGAACGTAAGCTCATGTCAACAGTTCATCCACTTGCAGATGGACGCTTCCTCGTAGCTGTTAAAGGTGCGCCAGACCAACTCTTGAAACGTTGTGTTCTTCGTGATAAGGCTGGGGATATTGCTCCGATTGACGAGAAGGTTACAAACCTCATTCACACAAACAACTCTGAAATGGCTCACCAAGCCTTGCGTGTCCTTGCAGGTGCTTATAAGATTATTGATAGCATTCCAGAAAACCTGACTTCTGAAGAGCTTGAAAATGATTTAATCTTTACTGGTTTGATTGGGATGATTGACCCTGAACGTCCTGAAGCTGCTGAGGCTGTTCGTGTGGCTAAGGAAGCGGGAATTCGTCCAATCATGATTACAGGTGACCATCAAGACACTGCAGAAGCTATTGCTAAACGTTTGGGAATCATTGATGCTAATGATACAGAAGGACATGTTTTAACTGGTGCTGAGCTCAACGAACTGTCAGATGAAGACTTTGAAAAAGTAGTTGGTCAATACTCTGTTTATGCCCGTGTATCTCCAGAACACAAGGTTCGTATCGTCAAGGCTTGGCAGAAACAAGGTAAGGTTGTTGCCATGACAGGTGACGGTGTCAATGATGCGCCAGCTCTGAAAACAGCCGATATCGGTATCGGTATGGGAATCACTGGTACAGAGGTTTCTAAGGGGGCTTCTGACATGATCCTTGCAGATGATAACTTTGCGACTATTATCGTTGCAGTTGAAGAAGGACGTAAGGTCTTCTCAAACATTCAAAAGACTATTCAGTACCTACTTTCTGCCAATACTGCTGAAGTATTGACCATCTTCCTATCAACCTTGTTTGGTTGGGATGTCTTACAGCCAGTTCATCTTTTGTGGATCAACTTGGTAACCGATACTTTCCCAGCTATCGCTCTAGGTGTTGAGCCAGCTGAGCCTGGTGTCATGAACCATAAACCACGTGGACGCAAGGCAAGCTTCTTCTCAGGTGGTGTTTTGAGTTCTATCATCTATCAAGGTGTACTCCAAGCAGCTATTGTTATGAGTGTTTATGGACTTGCGATTGCTTACCCAGTTCATGTGGGTGACAATCATGCCATTCATGCTGATGCTCTTACTATGGCCTTTGCAACCCTTGGTTTGATTCAGCTCTTCCATGCCTATAATGTCAAGTCTGTTTACCAATCCATCTTGACAGTTGGCCCATTCAAGTCTAAGACCTTCAACTGGTCCATCTTGGTATCCTTCATCCTTCTCATGGCAACAATCGTCGTAGAACCGCTTGAAGGAATCTTCCACGTAACCAAACTAGACTTGTCACAATGGGGAATCGTTATGGCTGGAAGCTTCTCAATGATTATTATCGTCGAAATTGTCAAGTTTGTTCAACGTAAACTTGGTTTTGATAAGAATGCGATTTAAAAAAGTCATCTTCGGATGGCTTTTTGCTACAGTTGAGGGAAAGGGCTTGCAGTTGTCAGCTTTTATGCTATAATTGCTATAATATAGTAAAAAGTAAGAGGAGTGTGAGGAAGTGGAAAAGAAAATTGTGAAGGATATTTTGTTTTTATCTCAGGTATCTCAGCCGGCAAGTCAGGATGATCTGTATCTTGCCAGAGATTTGCAGGATACACTCTTAGCAAATCGTGAGACCTGTGTCGGTCTGGCTGCCAATATGATTGGGGTGCAGAAGCGCGTGATTATTTTTAATCTTGGCTTGGTTCCTGTGGTCATGTTTAACCCAGTGCTCCTGTCCTCTGAAGGACCTTATGAGACGGAAGAAGGATGTTTGTCTTTGGTAGGTGTGAGACCAACTAAGCGTTATGAAACTATAAAGGTTGCCTATCGTGACAGCAAGTGGCAGGAACAGATCATTACTTTGACAGGTTTCCCAGCCCAGATTTGCCAGCATGAACTGGATCACTTGGAAGGACGAATCATTTAGGAGGAACGCAAATGAAACGAATAGTCTTTGAACTTATTTTTATCGCAACGACCTGGTATATCTTTTTACCGCCTCTTAACCTGACCAGCTGGGAATTTCTCTTTTTCCTCTGTGGGCATTTGCTGGTTGTAGCAATCTTATTTGGCTTTGGTAAGGGGATAAACCTTGTCAAAACGGTTCATGTGCGCCATGGCAAGGCGGAAGCTGCCTTAAATCTTGAGGGTTTCAAAATCAATCGGTTAGGGAAAATTCTTTTAGCTTCTATTGGAGGAATTCTTCTCTTAGCAGCCTTGGTTTCCTTGGTAACTTCTAGCATTTTTCAGGCTAAAAATTATGCCAATGTAGTCACGGTTACGGAAAAAGACTTTACTGATTTTCCTAAGACTGATACCAGTAAGGTTCCTATCTTAGATAGAAGTACCGCTGAAAAAATTGGGGACCGCTACTTGGGTTCCCTAACAGATAAGGTGTCGCAGTACGTAGCGGCAGATACCTATACCCAATTGACGATTGATGGGAAACCTTATCGGGTTACACCACTAGAATACGCAGATCCTATAAAATGGTTTAACAATCAGGCCAAGGGAATCGGCGAGTATATCAAGGTGGACATGGTAACTGGAAATGCGGACTTGGTGGACTTGAAGACACCAATCAAGTATTCGGACTCGGAGTATTTTAACCGTGATGTCAAGCGTCACCTGCGCTTGAAGTACCCAACTAAGATCTTTAAAACTCCATCTTTCGAGGTGGACGATGAGGGCAATCCTTTCTATGTGGCTACAGTTTACCAAAAGCAATTTGGACTGGCGGTTCCTCGTCCTGTTTCAGTCATTATCTTGGATGCCACAAATGGAGAAACCAAGGAATACAGCTTATCAGATGTTCCAGAATGGGTGGACAGGGTCTATCCAGCTGAGGAAACCATTGAGCAAATCAACTACAACGGCAAGTACAAGGATGGTTTCTGGAATGCCATGATTTCCAAGAAAAACGTGACCCAGACTACCAAGGGCTATAATTACTTGTCTATCGGCAATGACATCTACCTCTACACAGGTGTGACGTCGGCCAATGCAGATGAAAGTAATCTTGGTTTCATCCTTGAAAATATGCGGACAGGAGAAATCACTAAGTATAGCTTGGCTTCTGCGACCGAAGAATCAGCCCGTGAATCAGCCGAAGGTGCTGTTCAGGAGAAATCCTACAAGTCAACCTTCCCAATCCTCATCAACATCAATGACAAGCCTCTCTACATCATGGGCTTGAAGGACAATGCTGGCTTGGTCAAAGAGTACGCTTTGGTAGACGCAGTCGAGTACCAAAATGTTATCGTAGCCACCACTGTGGAAGAACTGCTCAGCAAGTACGCCAACAAAAACGATCTTGAAATTGATAATGAAACCACAGAAAGTATCAAGGGTGTGGTAGCAGACCTCAAATCAGCTGTTATCAAGGGCGACACCGTCTACTTCTTTAAAGTTGATGGCAAGATTTACAAGGTTAAGGCCTCTGTATCAGATGACCTGCCTTACCTCGAAAATGGTAAAACCTTCGAAGGTCAAGTAGGAAAAGACAACTATCTCAAGACCTTTAAAGTTCAGTAAGAGGAGAGGCTGGGCAAAACCTCAATTTCAGGAAAAAATGAAGTAAATCTTTCCATCATAAAACGCATAGTATCAAGATTTCTCAATTCCTGATACTATGCATTTTTTAATTTTAATGCCTTTTTCCCCAGTCTCTTTTCAGATGAATTTCTTGGTAGCGGCTAAAAAATATGCTACACTATCAATATGAAAATTTTAATCCCAACAGCAAAAGAAATGAACACAGACTTGCCAAGTATTGAAGCCACTCCTTTAAAACCAGAAAGTCAGGCCGTACTGGATGCCTTGGCTCTCTATTCTGCTAGTCAATTGGAGAGTTTTTACAAGGTATCAGCCGAGAAGGCGGCGGAAGAATTTCAAAATATCCAAGCTTTGAAAAGGCAAACTGCTCAACACTACCCAGCCTTGAATCTATTTGATGGGCTTATGTACCGCCATATAAAGCGTGATAAATTGACCGAGGTAGAACAAGCCTATCTTGAAAATCATGTCTTCATTACCTCGGCTTTGTACGGAGTCGTACCAGCCTTGTCACCCATAGCCCCTCACCGTTTGGACTTTTTGATGAAGTTAAAAGTCGCAGGTAAGACTTTGAAGAGCCATTGGAAGCAAACCTATGATGAAGCTATGAATGGTGAAGACCTAATTTTCTCTCTCTTGTCATCCGAGTTTGAGACTGTATTTTCTAAGGAAATCAGAGGAAAAATGGTGACCTTCAAATTCATGGAGGATAGAGGTGGTCAGCTGAAGATTCATTCAACTATTTCAAAGAAAGCGCGTGGTGCTTTCCTGACAGCCCTGATACAAAATCAAGTACAGACGGTGGAGGAAGCTCGTCGCTTAAGCTTTGCAGGGTTTACCTACAGAGAAGATTTGTCACAGCCACAGGAATTGGTTTTTGTTAAGGAAGTATAGAAATCAGGTAAGAGAAAAAGTCAGCAGGACCCTGCTGACTTTTTAGTTTATAAAGTATTGGATATATGAATCTCATTTGATAAAGTGTTGAGGTGATTAACCAAATCCATGATTGACAGATGGTTTCGGCAAATAAACTTCTTAGTAATCCCTGGAATATAGAAATTAGACACGATGATATCGTAATCTGTCTGATTTAAAATCTCAGGACTTGTTTGTAATTCATCCCAAATATCGAAGGTAAAGCGGTTATTACAGTAATAGGAAAGCATATCAACAAAGGTAAGGGATATAGCATGGTCAAAGTTACTGATAATCAAAACCTTGATAGGTGGTCGATTTTCTAACAACTGAGTAGAGAGGTTTTCAGCATGGGTTAAGATGGTGTACATCAGGTGTTCCAACTGTTCAGGATGGTCATGCTGTCCAATTGCTTGACGGTATTGAGCCAGTTCTTGACGTGCACTTCCCATAAAGTCTGGGAAGTAAACTTCAAATTTTTTAATCGTCAATGCTTTTTGTTCAAATAGGATTGGGGTAGAAAAGATTTCCTGTCTTTCAAAGAAAGCAGTGTTGTGTAAATGCCAAATCAGCTCATCGTGGTTGGTAAAAGTAATCTTATATTGTTTTGATAGGCGTTCTAATATTTGACTCAGTAATTGGTAAGAGTATCTTGCTTCACTGTTTTCTTCTAAAGAGTTGAAGAATTCTTGAGGATTTAAGAAAAGATTGTTTTGAATAAAGGATATAAAAATTTGGGCGATGATATCTGGAGTGATTTCAAGTCCCAGTTTTTCAGAGAAATGGACAAGTAGCTCCTCAAAATTTGGAATATTCATCAAAAGAGGGTAGTATTCATCGAAGAAATGATTTGGTAAGTCGATAAAATGACCATTTTTGACGCGGTAAATACTGATAGCTATCATCAATTTGTACATTCTATAAATTGAAAATCGCATTGGATAATTCGTGATTTTATAGAAGAAATCAGCAAACTCTGTTAAATCCTCCTCAGGAAGGTCTGGAAAAGGCCAGTCTAGGAAATAATAGCGCTCAGAAAAGTATTGGGCAAAAAAATAGCGAATATCAGTTTCATTCCCGCGTATCTCAGTTGGAGTAAAAGATAGTTCAATTTGGAATTGAGATGATAGAGTTTTGGTGATATTTCGACCTAATCGATAGAGGTTGGCATTACTTGAGTGAAGATTTTCAACTGTTCGATAAATAGGTAGCCCCTCATTGAAGAACATATACTCTAGTAATTGAAAAGATTGGGAATGAGCTAGAAAATATTGATAAACGTCTTCCACACTAGTGTTAACATCTAAATCAATCATAATTCCGTTAACGGAAGATTGGATGTCAATATTTGGGAAAGCTGTTCGTAATTCATTTAAATCATTTTTTAGGATTCGTTCTGTACATCCTAATTTTTCGGCAAGTGCATGTAACCTTATCCAATTACGATTCTGAATTAAGGTTTCCATTAAACGTAATTGTCTTTGGTCTTTTGTGGATAAAAGGTTGCGCATTTAGGTATTTCCTCCTAAATTATATTGTATCATAATTATGATTCTTTTGTACAAAAAAACAAGAATTAAAAATATGTACATTAAATTCAAAAAAAAAAAAAAAAAAAATATGGCTCCATGGTACAAAAATCAGATATATTAATTTCATAGATAATATTGATTAATGGCTCAAATAGTTGTAAAGTGTAAACTATAAAATACTATCTAGGAGTTTGAAATGAAACATTCACATAAGAAATCATTTGACTGGTATAGCATGCAACAACGATACTCTATTCGTAAGTATCACTTTGGTGCGGCTAGTGTCTTGCTCGGGACAGCCTTAGTCTTGGGAACTGCTGCCAATGCGCAATCAGTACAAGCAGAGGAACAACATCCTGAGGCAACTAATAGTGTCTCTGTTGATAAGGATAAGGTAGATGAAGCTACTAAACCAGCAGAAGTTTCTACACCTAAAAAAGAAACAACTTATGCAGCTCCAACTGTTGCTAACCCAGTAGAAACGACTCCAGCTAAAACTGAAGAAGCTACTAGACCAGCAGAAAAAGTTGAAGAAGCAAAAGACAAAAAAGAAGAAGTAACACAGCAAGATGCTGTTGACAAGTCAAAATTGTTAACAGCTCTTTCGCGTGCTAAAAAACTTGAGAGTAAGTTATATACAGAAGCAAGTGCTGCTAACTTGCAAGCAAGTATTCAAGCTGGTCAAAGTTTGCTTGGGAAAGCAGATGCGACTGAAGCTGAAGTATCAGCAGCAGAGTCTTCTATTCAATCAGCTATTATTGGGCTAGAACTTCGTTCTAACTCTGATAAAGGAACTGTATCAGAAACTCCTGTAGTGAAGAAAGCTGACACAGCAGAAGCCAAAGAAGAAGCTAAACCAGCTGCAACAACGACTGATCGTTCAGCTGTTGACAGTGCTGTTTTGCCAACTAGCACAGCTGCTAAAGTAGAAGCGACTTCAGCTCCAGAAACAACTAATGAAATCTTGAAACCAGGTTTGAGCCTTTCTGATGCTCGCCAAAATCCAGCTATCCGTAAGGAAGACTTGGATAAAGGGCATAGTGGTTTTAGAGCGGCTAGCAATCCGGCCAACCCAATTGTCTCAGGTTCTGGTAACACAGTTGCGTTTTCAGACATCAGTCAAGCTGGTCGTAGTTATAGTTTCCGTGGCTACGGGAACTCACGTGGTGGTAATTCAATTCATTACGATGTAACAACAGTACGTCGAGGTAATCAATTGAATTTCACAATCGAATATTCTGGTCCGGGCGAATTTGTTAATAATAACTTTATCTTGGATAAAGGGGATGGATTTGGAAATCCTTCCAATGCGACCATCACAACTCCAAGATTAAGAGAGCAATCAAAACCTATTAGCCAGGGTGCTAACTTCGTATCTCACTCAGGATACAGTATAACTTCTGCTACTTCAACGAGTGAGAAACAAACTATCAGATTTAGCTTGCCAATCAATAATCCAAATGGTGACTTGTCTGTTCGTTTGAAACCTGTTACTTTTAACGTGGACCAAGGTGGTGGTGGTGCCGCTACTAGCAATGACCCATACAGTAACTCTAACTATTATCATAGAGCAAATCCACTCCTCTTGGATGCAAACCCTTATGGTGGTACTAATAATAAGACTGTTTCAGAAGATATTGACTTCCAAACTGTCTATCTTCCAACTAGTAAGTTACCAGAAGGTCAAACTAGATTAGTTCGAGAAGGTGAAAAAGGACAACGTCAAATTACCTATAAAGTTCATCGATTTGGTAACGAAACACTTTTAGGATTGCCAATTAGTAATTCTGTTACTAAAGAAGCTAAGCCACGTATTATGCAAATTGGTGTGGCTAAAGAGTTAATCGATACAGTAAAACCACGTGTTGATCAAAATAAAGTTGGTGATACAAATAACCTCACTTTCTATCTTGATAACGATGGAAATGGTGTTTATACTGAAGGCGTAGACGAACTTGTTCAAAAAATTGCTATTAAAGATGGAGCCAAGGGTGAAAAAGGGGACCGAGGCGAACGCGGTCTAACTGGAGCTCAAGGAGCTAAAGGTGAAAAAGGGGACCAAGGCGAACGCGGTCTAACTGGAGCTAAAGGTGAAAAAGGAGACCGAGGCGAACGCGGTCTCACTGGAGCCCAAGGTGCCAAAGGTGAAAAAGGAGACCGAGGCGAACGCGGTTTAACTGGAGCACAAGGTGCCAAAGGTGAAAAAGGAGACCGAGGCGAACGCGGTCTAACCGGAGCACAAGGTGCTAAAGGTGAAAAAGGGGACCAAGGTGAACGTGGTCTAACTGGAGCTAAAGGTGAAAAAGGAGACCGAGGTGAACGTGGTCTAACCGGAGCTAAAGGTGAAAAAGGGGACCAAGGCGAACGTGGTCTGACTGGAGCACAAGGTTTACCAGGACGCGACGGACGTGATGGACGCGACGGTAAAGACGTCTTGAACGGCAAAGTTAACCCAGAAGCAAATCAAGGTAAAGACGGCGATAAATACGTTAATACAGAAACAGGCGACGTCTTCGTTAAGAATAACGGCAACTGGGAAAAAGAAGGCAACATCAAAGGCCCTAAAGGGGACAAAGGTGAACAAGGTCTTCAAGGTCGTGATGGTCAAGACGGAGCACAAGGTTTACCAGGACGCGACGGACGTGATGG
>NZ_JALDUM010000012.1:0-512 GCF_023109515.1 Streptococcus mitis | reverse complement strand
GGCGAACAACCTAAGAAAGATATCCCAGGTTACCGCTTCGTAGAGACTAAGAAACTTCCAAACGGCGATACAGAGCACGTTTATGAGAAAGTTAAGACAAGTCACAAGGATAAAGACGGAAATGAAATTCCAAACTATCCAACAGAAGATGGCGAACAACCTAAGAAAGATATCCCAGGTTACCGCTTCGTAGAGACTAAGAAACTTCCAAACGGCGATACAGAGCACGTTTATGAGAAAGTTAAGACAAGTCACAAGGATAAAGACGGAAATGAAATTCCAAACTATCCAACAGAAGATGGCGAACAACCTAAGAAAGATATCCCAGGTTACCGCTTCGTAGAGACTAAGAAACTTCCAAACGGCGATACAGAGCACGTTTATGAGAAAGTTAAGACAAGTCACAAGGATAAAGACGGAAATGAAATTCCAAACTATCCAACAGAAGATGGCGAACAACCTAAGAAAGATATCCCAGGTTACCGCTTCGTAGAGACTAAGAAACTTCCAAA
>NZ_JALDUM010000011.1:0-886 GCF_023109515.1 Streptococcus mitis | reverse complement strand
CAGTGGCGCTATGGCAACAGGATGGGCAACTGCAAATGGTCAATGGTCTTACTTTGAAAAATCAGGTGCTATGGTAGCAGATAGAGCTGTTCCAGCAAGCGATGGGGAAAGTTATGTCATTGGTAAGGATGGTTATATGTTAACCAAACTCCCTAGTCAGGTTGAACAAGATCCTTTTGATGATACAGTTATTACAGATATCGTTACTTTGTCTGATGGTTATGACTATCACCTTGTTCATAAGAAAGATGGAGTTGTTATCGAAAAGAATGCCTGGTATATCAAACCTATTGTTGAACGTTTTTCTTATCAAAAGATTGGCGATATAAAACGAAATACTTTAGATGCCATTACTGATAATAAAAAACCAGGGGAAGAAATTGATCCTAAAGCTGTCATAAAGAATTTCCAAAACTTACCAAATAAGTATTACTTTGGAGCAGATGGACGTAAGGTTGCGAATCTACCAGAATTCACTACTCACTTCCCTATTCAAAAAGTTGGGTCTGAACTTTATCTTAAAAACTCAAGTCCAGTTATTAGTCTAGATTCATCTGGATTGACAATTAATGACAATAAACTTTATCTAAGAGGTGCCAATGATGATAATGGTAAACTTGTAACTGGATATTTTACAATGTTTATGGACGGATTATTATCTAAAGATCACCATATTTTGGGCTATGCAGATGAATCTGGTGAAATCGTGAAGATGAAAGTTTTGCCTAATGATTTCCGTGATTATATTGAAAAAGGAATTTCCGGTTTTTATGGAGAAACTGTTAGATATGACAGTTCAACGGGCAATGTTTCTGTTGTGAAATAAACTATCTGACATAGTAAAAAGAAAAAAGCGAACAGTTTTGTTTACTAGGAAGTCATGTTC
>NZ_JALDUM010000010.1:0-3920 GCF_023109515.1 Streptococcus mitis | reverse complement strand
ACATCACCCTGTTTAATGAGGTAACCGCCATCAAATTGAGCAAGATTGGTCGTATTGAGATTACAGACCATTCTGCGCCCCTTTCTCATCTTCAACTAAGATGTCGTCTCTAATCTGCAACGCCTCAAAATTGTTGTACAAGTGGTCAATGTAGCCATTACCACCAAGCGCCTTATAGCTATTGTGCATGTTCTCTACTACATAGAACTCGTCCTTTGTAGTGAATCCACGACGGATAGCTCTGCGAATATCACGGTCGAGGCGCATTCTCATGGTTACAAGATGTGCCTCGTCGTGCAGTTTTAGCTTTGCTTGTACTTCGTCAATTTTGGAATTGCTATCTTTAGCGGTAGTCTGGACATCTTTAATCTGTTTCTTAACATCGGTTAGTTCCGAAACGATTTTCTCCGTCTCTTCTTTGGCTTTTTTCGGCAATTTGTAGCTAAGCCAAGCGATAATAATCGGTGAAGCCGATGGTAGCACGTTCATGAAGAAATGTTCTATCTGTTGTAAGACGTCCATAGTTACCCCCCGTTATTAGTTAGGTGCAACTCTTGTAGCAGAAGGTTCTGAAACTGTAGGAGTCACGGTAGCTGTTGTAGAAACTGCTGTTGCTGGCGCAACAGTCGTAGGCTCATTTTGTTCTTTAGGCTCGTACTTCCATGCTACGCCATATCCATCACGTTCAAGACGTCCATTACGAATAAAGTCGCTTACAGGCTCTCCATTATAAGTAAATTCACGGTTAAGTTGTACTAGAACCCTCTTACCTTCACCATCCAACTCAACGTGCTCTGGGTCTTCGATGGTAATCAAATCACCTGGCATATAGTGTTTACCTACTTCAGCTGATTGAATTAAATCAACTAAAACTTTATAAGCTGTTCCGTACTGAAGCAATTTTTCTGTTATCAACGTTAAAACTAATGCGTAGCTAACTTTGCCGTAGTGGTCGCTTTCAGTCTTGTTCTGCTTAACTGCTTGATCTGTGGCCGTCTGCTTAGCTTCGGCTTGTGCCAATTTCTGTTCAGCCTCTTGAAGCTTAACGTGAGTTTCTTCTAACTTAGCCTGAGTCTGTACAAGAGCGCTCGTTGGGTCAAGTTCTGTACGGATATGGTCCAGTACTGCTTGAATCAGCACCTCTTCATTATCATGCGTGCGATTACCTGGCAATTCAACACGCTCATAGCTGTATCGTCCAGGTTTTTCTTTCTCAATCGTTACGATTGTGACATTCTTTTCCCCCTTCAAAATCGGGCTTCCTGTTAATTTGTAAGTCATGCGTTATTTCCTTTCATTTTTGCTTGCGTTTCTTCAAATAACTCTTTAAGTGCTAGGTCATATTCCAGCACGGCTTTAAATGCCTGCAATTCAGCCAAAGTCAGCGTATAATGTGCCTCTAAATGCGCACTATTCAATTCGCCTTCTTTCAAGCGGTTAGCGAGCGACTCAGCTACTAGCTTGTCGATTGTGTGATTATCCATGTATGTTCTCCTTCTAGCTAATTCCTAAATGGCTTTCAATTCTGTTCAAGCGTTTCTTGATTGCATCTATATCTGTATGTTTGCGGAAAGCGACTGATTCAAGTTCGCTCCACCAAACAACCTTATTGACTCCTCCAGCAGGGTTATAGCCATTACCGAAGATATTGCTATTTCCCATGTTGATGTTTCCAGCGAATACGGGTGACTGAGTGAATTTTACTGCTCCATAAAAATTCGTGGTACTCTCGCCTGTGAAATTGGTTTCTGCATAGAAATGTACATCATTCCTACAGTACATTTTCCCGTCAGTATTGACGTTCCACGCTCTAGGTCCTGCTTTACTCCAATTGTTTCCCCAATTTGCCCAAAAGGCTGTCCGAGTCTCGCCATGACCCTCGCCATTCCCCATGCCAACCGCGAATTTATTAACCCCAGAAATCCAGTGTCCACCTCCTTGGTCGAATTGTCCAAGCGTGAAGCCACCGATTTTCCCTTGATAAGCTTCAAGAAATGTTGAACTAGACACGACAGATTCAATCTTAGTCGCAAAGATTTCCTTTGAGGTTAGCTTGTCAATCAAGGCATCTCTAGCGGTCAGGTTACGAATCAGGGCATCATCTACGCTGATTTTATCGCCTGTAACCGAACCAGCTTGGATGTGTTCAGCAGTAACGGAGCCTGCTGCTAACTTCCCGGCAGTGACCGCACCGTCTACAATCATGTCAGATTTCACCCTGACTTTTGGGGCGATAATGTCAACGCCTTTCGAACTGGTCGAAATGGTAGAGGCTAACTGCTCGCCCGTCAAGGTAGTAGAGCCAATAGTCACACCTTCAGGAGTAACTTGTACTCTCGCACTGTTAGCAGCGTCTCGCACTTCCTGCCTAATTTCCTCAGCCGTCTGAGCAATAGCACTCTTGACATTCTTATCAAAGAACTGGGTCAGCGCCCCTTGGTTGTTCTGTTGAATTTTGCCCCAGAGAGTGCTGTTCGGGTCTCTCAGTTCCAGTTCGATAGAACGCATATCCTTGAAGAGACCTGACAGGGTACGTTGGGTTACTGTCGGCTCCACAAAGCTAGTAGGGAAATCCCCCTGCTCTAGTTGGATATCCGTTAGCACCGTGTCGCCCACGCAACCCATATGGTGCAGTTTCAGCAGTTCATCTCGTGTCCGTGGTTGAAATACCTTGTAATACCGTCCGTTATGCTCCAAAGCAGGCGAACGGACGTTTTGAATGGTAATATCCATGTGTTACCTAACCTTTCTTATAGATATAAATATCCTTCTGATATATCCTATCCACAGCATCACGATCTGATGAATTTTTGAAAGTGATAATAAAATCATAGACCCACGTTCCTGAAAATTCTGTAACGACCATCACAGCGCTATTGATTGCAAATAATTCGCCGTTTATTCTGGCTTTAATTCCTTCATAATTGAAACCATCTGGTTTTGGTTGTCCGTATTCACGTCGTACTCTCAATGTCCGCTTGATAGCTAAGTCACCATCGCGTCTCCAATCTGTGAAATTTTCGAAATGAGCTGATTCTACTAGTTTCTGTTCCCATACTAGCCTTGTCCCTACATATCTCTGAGTGATTTCCTTTCCACCCACATAAATTCCTTCTCTAGCCATACTACCTCCTACTCATAAACATCGTAGATTGTGTTCGGGTCTTTATAATAGAGGCTGTTGTAGGTAGTTTTGTGACCATACCAATATTTCAGCGCTTGACCACCATTCTGGTTGATGATGCTTTGGCCTGGCGCTCCTGCTGGACCTGCTGGTCCACGTTCCCCTGTGGCTCCTCTAGCGCCTGCAGGGCCTACATTTCCTTGAGGTCCTCGTTGACCTTCTGGGCCTCTCGGTCCTACTGCGCCTGCTGGACCCGCTGGGCCGGTTGGTCCTGCCGGACCTCTAGCACCCTGTGGACCTTGTGCGCCTTTCAGCCCCTCTCTCTGTTGGGTTGTCAGGTTCTCAAATCGCACAACACCATCAGCACCTCTTGGTCCTGCTGGCCCCGTCTCTCCACGGTCTCCTTTTGGTCCAGTCAGATATTGAAGAGCTGAGAATCGGTCACGGCCATTTCCGACCTTGACCTTTCCTGTGTCACTTTCAATGCCTAACTCTCCGTCAAGTAAGACCAGAGGGCTACTTGCCCAATCACTCGCTGACATGCGCTTGTGTTGAACCCTTACTGGGATTGTTTCCGTCATGTTCTACCTCCGTCAAAAATAAAAGTTGGACTCTCGCTCCAACTTCCGTCATATCTAGCATTTTGCCCATCAGCAACCGTCTTGTAGACTGGCGCTAGTTCAATCCGTCTTGTCTGATTGTCAATCGTCACAGATTGCTCTACATTCTGATACCAGTCCCCTGAGAAAGTCAGACGATAGGCACCGTAGTAGACCGCTAAGACCTGCTCCTCTTT